>JALZIY010000463.1 GCA_030860085.1 Bacteroidota bacterium
ATATCACACGTACGCTTGTATTTACCCGAACTAAACATGGGGCTGACAGGGTGGTTCGCGATCTTGGCAAGGCCAATATAAAAGCAGATGCGATTCATGGAAATAAATCACAGGCCTCAAGAGAAAATGCATTGCGCAATTTTAAAAACGGCAGGCTGAAAGTGCTGGTGGCAACAGATATTGCAGCCCGTGGAATTGATATAGACGACCTGACACACGTTATTAATTTTGATATGCCAAACGTACCTGAAACGTATGTACACCGTATTGGACGTACAGGCCGTGCCGGTGCAAGTGGTATTGCCTTTTCTTTTTGCGATGGCGAGGAAAGAGCTTTTTTAAGAGATATTAATAAATTAATTGCGCAAAAGATTCCGGCTGTTGAGCACCCTTTTGAAGGAAATTCTGCGCCAGGTGTAAAAGCTGTTTCTTCAACACAACGCCCTGCTGCAAAATCCCGTGCCCGTTTTACAAGAGAAAGAAGTTTTAACGCCAACAGGATTTAGCAACCTCACCCTTCCTCTCCATCAAAGATGGAGAAGGGAGAAATCGCTAATTGCACAAATATTTTTATAGTATGAATTTATTCTATTCCCCCTCTCTACCGAAGGTGGAGAGGGGGAAAGGGTGAGGCTATTTCTTTATAGAAGTAAGTAGGGAAGAACCCATTAATTTTCCATTCTTATCAAAGGTCTCTGATTTTACAATACCAAAGTTGGGAACAAACCATTCTGTAACCTTCATATTCATAGGTACACCAATTCCCATCATCTTTATTCTAAAATACCCATCATAAGTTATTTTATGAACGTCCCACGAACCTGCCGGCGTAGTAATTTTTTCAGTGCTACTTACTTTTCTGTTGGTTTGATTAAAAGTAACATGGCTCTTCATACCACTGGTTTCAGTATCCATTTCAAAATTGGCATCCTTTAAGGTTTGTCCGGCAGCCATACCTGAAGGATACTCAATATACGCTCCTTCCATTGTAGCTCCTGAAGTAGTGCCTTGGGCCTGGCCCTGTGGCAGAGACATTTTAATATCAGCCTTTAATACTCCGGCATCGCAAACATAAGTGCCATTACTCTTAGTAATTTCCTTGCCCTTATCATCAGTGAAAACTGTTGAAATGGTAGAAGTAAACGAAGAACCATTACTTTTTACATCAGTGATAGTCCATGTTTGAACGCCGCTTTCTTTTCCTTTTTTATCGTACATGGTCATTTGTACTTTAGTATTATTTGTCATAAAGTAATAGTTTTTACAATCCTGGGCAGAAGAGTAAAAAAATACAAAAAGCATTAGGGTTAAAAGACGTAATTGTTTCATACAAGTATTTTTTAGTTTGGTATTTAAATATAAGAATTTTGGGAATGATTTTAATTTAAGCTGAAAAGTTATTTTGAATTTTCAAAATAACTGATACTTAATATGAGCTTGCTTGATTCAAGCTTTCGATGGTATCAGCATTTAATTGTAAACGTACCGCTTGTACTAACTCTGTTAATTGCTTAACGCTGGTAGCACTGGCAATTGGTGCTGTTATACTTTTACGCGTTAAAAGCCAGGCTATTGAAATCGAAGCAGGGTTGGAATTATATTGATCCGCCGCCTCATCTAATGCTTTTAAAATCTTAAATCCCCGTTCATTCAAATACTTCTGCACAATTGTATCACCCCTACGGCTTTTGACTGCATCCGCTGGATTTCTGTATTTGCCAGTTAGAAAACCGCTGGCCAGCGCAAAATAACTTATAGTACTTAAGCCTTGTTCGAGGCAAATAGATTCATACTCTGTTTCATATTTACTACGGTTATATAAATTATATTCCGGTTGAAAGGTCTCATACCTGGGTAAATTGTTTTGTTTACTAAATTCAAGTGACTCTATCAATCTTTCTGCACTGAGATTAGAAGCGCCAATCGCATTTACTTTACCTTCTTTTATTAGTTGGGTATAAGCTTCCAAAGTTTCGCTTACCGGCGTAGTGAGATCATCAAAATGAGTTTGATACAAATCTATTTGTTCTACTTGTAAACGCCTTAAAGAAGTATTTACTTCTTCTAAAATATAATTTTTAGAAAGACAGGTTCTGCCTAAACCCATGTCACTACCTACTTTGGTTGCTATAATTACTTTATCTTTTTTCCCTGATTTTTTCAACCAGTTACCAATAATAGTTTCGGATTCTCCACCTTTATTACCGGGCACCCACCTTGAGTAGGAATCTGATGTATCTATTAAATTAAAGCCCTCATCCACAAAGGCATCTAATAATTTAAAGGATGTTTGTTCGTCAATTGTAAAACCAAATACATTTCCACCAAATGCAAGTGGAGCTACTTCTATGAGTGTATTGCCTAGCTTTCTTTTTTCCATTAAGGTTACCTAAAATTTTTGCTTTATAGGAATGGTTGGTTAATCCTTCATGAAGGGAGCATTTCATTCGAGAGTTTCAACTCCATCATTCGAAATCAATTGGTGGTAATTTCTGTTCTTTTAATTCACGCCTGTACTGCTTCAAGTATTTACGATTCTTTTTTGCACCTACACTTGTGGCCATACCACTGAAGGTCATTTTTACAATATAATTAAAGAAGGAGCGGTCGCGGAGTCGTTCAAAATAAACAAGACCTGTGCGTCCATTATTATTTTTTTTGATGATGAATGCATTTGCTAAAAAGCTTATTGCCTTAGTTATAAAAGTTGTGTTTTCTTCATTTCCATCTTTTATTAATTTTATTTTAAGGTTCTTGTAATACATTTTCATTTCTCCCAGGGCAAGATACTCCCGGCCTACAGCCCTAAGATGTAATGAATCGATTGCGCCGGAAGTGATGATGATATTTGATAAAGGTGCCAGTACGGGGTTTAAAAAAGAAAGGGAAGTCGGCTGCAATCGCAGTGTCATTAAAAAACCACTTAATGAGTCGGTATAAGATTCTTTTACCCTTAACCTTATTAAAGCAGAATCCATCAAATAAGCGTCGAGAGCAATTTGTAAGGAATCAGCCTGTGATATATTACGGTTTTTAATATTAGCGATCTTCGCGTTCATATGAGCCAGCAACACAGTTCCTTCGGCTCTTGTTTTCGCGTTTTTTTCAGTATAGCTTATGGATCCATCAACAAGATTTATATTTTGGATAGAAACCGGCAACCGGATATTCCGGATTTTATCCACCGGTAATTGTTTGATTACACCTGATAAAAAGGGCGGGAACTTATCCCTGTATATGGTGATCAATGGGTTGGTGAGGGTAATTGCATTTGCAATAATAGCTGAGTCTTTTTCATATTTCTCTAAATTGAAATCAGTAAACTTTACTGCACCTGTTTTGAAGGTAATGTAGTCTGTTTGATGCGGCGTATTAGCAATAACAACATCTCTTTCCTGTGTAGGACGATAAGCGAAAGAATCAAGGGTTAATGTTTTTTTACTATAATTATAATCTGCATTGTACCATTTTAAAGTGGTTACGCTGTCAACGTATTGACCTGTAGTCGTTCGCAGCCAGGCGGAGACATTAAATTTAAGCAGTGTATTAAAATCCGAAATGTATTCAGATGATAAATTAAAATTGCCAATGGCGACCTGGTTAAAAACTAATTTGTTTTGGTTTTTTCCAAGCGTCAGCGTGTTAGGATCTTTTAGGTTCAGTGTATTTATTAAAGCACTCCAAAAAGGTTTTCCATCTTTTTTTGCCAAACGAATATTTGACAGGTCAACATCAACCAGTCCTTTTTCAACACCTAATATTTCCCCACTTGGTTTTACAAATGTTGCTGCCGTTGTATTTGCAGTAAAAGAACCTACCTGTAATCCTTCTGAATTGATAACCAGGTCAGAAGCTTTTACCACGCTGTTATCAGATCGTGGTATGTTAATTATTGTAACGGAATCGTTGCGATGTGTACTTATAAAAATAAAAGGCTCAATGGCGCTGATTCGATCAATACGGATAGTAGCTTTTTCTCCATTCGTCCCTTTTGCAACCTCAGTACTCCATTTATTAAATTTTATGATTGGAGATTGTGCCTGCACATTCGTAAAATGAATGTCTTTTGCCAGCATAGCATTTATATCTGCTGAAAAATTTATTCGCGGTGATTGTATGTTCAATGAGTCTCCATTCTGTATTCGCTCCATTTTTAAACCCGACAAAAACGAAGATGCTTCACTCGAAATATTATAAGTGTTTGCATTCACTTTAAATGGCCCATTCTTAACAGAAAGATTATTGCCTGTCAATAAAAATCCTTGCACTTTGGGAGCTTCCTCACCATTTTTGGTGATGGAAGAAATATTTAGGGATTGTATAAAAGTGTTGACATCGGCCTTGCCATTTGAAAAGTTTAACTGGGTATTTTTACCCGCAATATTTTTAATATTTAGGACACCCGCACTACTTTTTGTTTTTGATGCCTGAGAAGTTTTAAGCGATATGGCCGCCTTTCTCCAACGAATTCCATCCACGATAATATTTTCCGCTTCGTCGTCCAATAACATATCATCAATATAAACATCACTAACCTCGGCCTTAACTTTATTGGCACTGCTTGTTACAGATAACCTGTCGGCGTGTATAAGGTTGCTGCCTGTATAACGTACATTATACAATTGAGCTGTAATATCTTTTATTTTAACAAGTCCATTTGAAAAAGAAAAATAATCCACCGCTTTTCTTAAACCCTCTTGATTGGTTGATTGCAAAACCATATTACTGTATAAATTTAGATTGGCATTTTTAAGGCTGA
>JALZIY010000470.1 GCA_030860085.1 Bacteroidota bacterium
AGCATGGCACTACCGTAACACACCTCCCGACCTGGGCTTTAACCGGTCCCGTGAATTGCGAAATAGTTTATTACAGCTTACAGCCAATACACAATTGCAGGTGGTAGATGGAAACAAAGTATTGGAGATAAGATTAGTGGGTGTAGATAAGGGTGCTACTGCCAAAAAACTTTTACAACATTTTCAACCTGATTTTATACTTTGTATGGGTGACGATATAACTGATGAAGACATGTTTAAAGCATTACGTGATGAAGCTATTACTATAAAAATTGGCCGGGGTAATACGGCAGCTAAATATACGCTACTCTCACAAATGGATGCAATGCCGCTACTGCACAAGTTTTTATTACCAATAAGAAAAGAGAAATATGTCCGTACACAAGTATAACCTTGGAGTTATAGGTAATTGTTCTTATCTGGCATATATTGATACAAAAGCAGATGTTAAGTGGATGTGCATGCCTCGCTTTGACAGCAGTTTTCTTTTTGGCTCTTTGTTAGATGAAGAAATAGGGGGGCATTTTTTTATACAACCGGCAGCAGAAGGTTATGAAACTAAACAATATTATTATCCTAATACAAATGTTTTATGTACAGAATTTACAGCATCGGATGGTCGGTTTCGAGTATTTGATGTAGCGCCAAGAATGACTATACATGAGCGCCGTTTCAAACCATTGATGATGGTTCGTAAAATTGAATTATTAGCCGGTGATCCAAGCATAAGGGTGGTGTGTGATCCTCGTGGTAATTATGGAGAGAACATTCCTGAGATTGTTACCGGCAGTAATCATATTCGTTACCTGGGATTAGATTCGCAGGTACGCATTACCACTGATATTTCAGTCAATTACATTTTACAAAATCAGCCTTTTGTCTTAGATCAAAATAAATATATAGTGCTGACTTATGGTGCGCCATTGGAAGCGCCATTACGGGAAACGGCTGAAGATTTTTTATATCAAACCATACGCTATTGGCAAACATGGGTAAAAGGGTGCTATGTGCCAAATATTTACCAGGAGCAGATCATTCGTTCCGCATTAATTTTGAAATTGCATCAGTATGAAGATACCGGTGGCATTATTGCATCCGGCACTACCAGTTTACCGGAGTTTAATGGCAGCAACCGAAACTGGGATTATCGCTATTGCTGGTTTAGAGATGCCTATTATACATTGCAGGCTTTTAACCAGATTGGCCATTTTGATGAACTGGAAAAGTATTTTGATTTTATTCAGAATGTTATTCGCAACTCAACTGATACATTGCAACCGCTTTATTCAATTACCGGCGAAAAAGATTTGCAAGAAATAGAATTGGATTTAGCAGGCTATAAAAACAACCGCCCCGTACGTGTTGGAAATAAAGCCCACATACAAATTCAAAATGATGTGTATGGACAAGTGCTGGTGAGTTTGTTACCTCTTTATATAGACAAGCGATTGACCTTTGCCAAAAAGAACAGTTACAATAAAATTATTCCCTGGTTATTAGAGCGTATAGAAATGACCATGCATGCAGAGGATGCCGGTTTATGGGAATTCAGGAACAGCAAATATATTTTTGCGTACACCATGTTATTTCACTGGGCAGGTGCCAAAGCGGCTTATAAAATTGCTCTTAATTTTAGTGACCATGAAATGATGAAAAAAGCGGCAGCGCTGAGCGCAGAGGCAGCATTGAATATTGAAAAATGCTGGGATGGCGAAAGAGGGGTTTATACACAAGCTGTCGGATCTCCTAACCTCGATGCCAGCACATTGAAATTGATCACCATGAATTATTTACGTCATGATGATCCAAAAGCAAAGTCGCATATTGAGCAACTTGAAAAAGAATTATTAGCCGACCATGGTTTGTTCTATCGGTATAAACATTACGATGATTTTGGTGTCCCTGAAACTACATTTTTGGTTTGCGCCTTCTGGTATGTAGATGCACTGGCGTGTGTAGGCAGGGTAGAAGATGCTATCCGCATTCTGGATAAAGTGCAGGGTTTTAGTAATCATCTTGGTATTTTTAGTGAGGATGTAGCATTAGATGGTTCACAATGGGGCAATTTTCCTCAAACCTACAGTCATGTAGGCATGATCAATTCGGCTTTCCGTATTGCAAAAAAATTAGACGGTGCAGAATTTTTGTAACCCTAAGAAGCTGTTTAAAAATGATTCTGCAATTTCCTATATGGCTAAAAGCGGTCGGTGGGGACACCGACCACGGCGGGCCGCCACCGTTCGTGTCCCCACGAACGGCTTTACATGGTGAATCAAAATTCTATTTTTAAACAGCTTCTAAGTTGAAAAAAATATAACTGGATCTGATGGCTACAGTTTGATATTTTTTTTCTGCTGCTTATTTTTTACTGTTATCAGATATGTGTGCCTCTGTTGATTTGAAAAACAAGGACATGAAGATATTTATGGTTTGAAATCATCATGCTGTCAAACAATTTTATCTACTTTAGTTTAATGGCTGCAACGTTAATTGATAACATTAAAATTCTTGTGAATACAAGAGATAACTTTCCTTTATTAAAAGGTAAGGCCTTGTCTATCCTTCCATGTATTGCGGATGCTTACCTTATCATTGAAGGTTCTCAAATTGCAGAATATGGTTCAATGAAAGAATGCAAACACAAGGCTGGAAACTTTGCTTTTCATATTGATGCTTCTGGTAAACTTATTCTTCCTTCCTGGTGCGATAGCCATACGCACCTTGTATTTGCCGGTAGCAGGGAACAAGAATTTACAGACAAGATCAAAGGACTGTCTTATGAAGAAATAGCAGCCAAAGGTGGAGGAATTTTACACTCTGCCAAACAACTGAATGAAACTTCGGTGGACAAGCTTTTTATCGACTCTTATGGTCGTTTGCAGGACGTCATGAAGTTAGGAACGGGTGCAATAGAAATAAAAAGCGGTTATGGTTTAAGTGTAGAAGGCGAGCTTAAAATGCTAAGGGTTATCGGCAGGTTAAAGAATAGTGTAAACATTCCTGTCAAAGTGAGTTTTTTAGGTGCACATACTTTTCCATTATTGTATAAAGAAGATAGGGAGGGGTATATTAAGATGATTACTGAAGAAATGTTGCCCGCCATTGCAAAGGATAATTTAGCAGATTACATAGACGTGTTTTGTGAAAAAGGATTTTATACACCCGAGGAAACCGAAAGGATTTGTATTGCCGGTTTGCAGTATGGATTGAAATCTAAAATTCATGCTAACCAATTACATATTTCAGGTGGCGTACAGGCAGGTGTAAAACTAAACGCCATATCTGTTGATCATTTAGAAAGCATGGACGATGAAGCCATTTATTCATTAGCTCATTCATCTACCATCGGAACCTTGTTACCAACAGCCGCATTTTTTTTACGCATGTCTTTTCCAGCAGCACGTCAAATGATTGATGCAGGTTGTGCCATTGCACTTGCTTCAGATTTTAATCCCGGCTCTTCACCATCGGGCAATATGAATTTTGTAGTGGCTTTAAGTTGTATTCAAATGCCCATGCTGCCCGAAGAAGCTATTAATGCAGCAACTATCAATGGAGCGTATGCAATGGAATTACAGAAGGAGGTAGGT
>JALZIY010000057.1 GCA_030860085.1 Bacteroidota bacterium
CTGCATGATTGGCAAAGCCATCAACAGTTACTTCCCAGTGTACAATACCTACAATGCCTTCCACAATTCCAATCTGCAGATTTTCTTTTTCTAAAATGCCGCCCTGTTCAATATGCAATTCTAAAAATGCTTTAATATCTCCTTTTTTTCTGATGCTGAATTGAATACTATCCGGGTTGCCACCAATTGCTTTGATGCCTTCCGTTATGGTAAGTCCGCTTTGGCTTACCTGCTTTAATCCTTCTGCCGTTACATGCCCGGCCATGGCCATACTGCCAATAGTACCTCCTTCTTCATCGGAAAAGATAATAACCTCCAGCGGGTGATTAGTGATGATTTTATTTTCATTTAAAACTTCAATGATTTCCAACGCGCCAACAGAACCGACACAACCATCGTAGTTACCGCCATCGGGGACCATATCAATGTGCGAACCGAAAGCAATTGGTTTTTTGGAAGGATCTTTACCTTTTCTTCTGCCAATGATATTACCTGCGTAATCAATAGATACATCAAGACCTGTGTTTTTCATTAACCCGATAAACCATGTTCTTGCTTGTTGGTCGCCTTTTGTAAAAGCCACCCGGTAATTTTTACCACTGCTGTCTTTACCAAATTTGGCTAATTCAAAAATCCGTTGTTCTATCCTTCGTTCATTTACTTTGATAGTTGGTTGGCTGAATGCTATGAAAGAAACCAGTGTCAGGAAATTCAGAAAAATAATCTTCATTTGATTTATTTTATTTATGATCTATACGAAATGTTGCCTTCTAAATGTGGTTGTGCTTAAAATGTATAATGTCCTGCAAATACCCTTCGGCAAGCTCAGGGTTGCAACCACTCTGATTGCCTTAAAAAGACTCTGTCGGGCTGAGCTTGCCAAAGCCTGATCATACCTTTAATATAATCTAAATCTTGCTTGAAATTTTACCGATAAAACTAAAAGGCACAACCAGATTTTTTTTTAAAAAATCCTGGTGATAATTACTCCTTTTCTATGGCATGGGGGTGCGATGCGGTGATCAGGAAGGGATATTAAACTACAGGTAATTCAATGTACGATTTATTTAGTATGTCAATCATTTTTATTAAATGAAGATGATGGTTTATTCAATTCACCGATTAATCATTTCGCGTTTAACGTAAAGGCAAATGCGTTTGAAAGCGAGTGATGCGAGCTTTATTGTTCACCGAAAAAAATTTTTGTAACCAGATAAATAGCTTAAGTTCATTACTTCTCCCTACCAAAACTTCTATCCTTCTATTCTTCTAAGACCACTTCGTTTAGAAATTTGATTTTTAATTTTAACCAAAACTTAATTGCAATGAGAAAAATCATTCTGCTCTTTCTTGTGCTGCCACTACTAGGGCTGTCGCAGAACAAAACTTTAATTAGTGCAAGCCGGTATTTCCCTAAAGAAGGTAAAGCTAGAATGTTTGAGAAAGCTTTGGCCGTACATGCACAGAAATGGCACAAGGGGGACCACAAATGGCGGGTGAGTACTATTGAAACTGGCCCGGATGCAGGTGGTTACATGGTAGTGGAAGGACCTACAAACTGGGATGGTATAGATAAAAGAGGAGATCTGGGTGATGTTCATATGAAAGATTGGGAAACAACTGTACAGACACATCTATCCGATAGGACCTCAACAATGTACCTCACCTTCCGCGAAGACCTCAGCACTGTGCAGCAAGGTAATTATTCAGATAAAACTTCCGTCAATCATGTGTTTTTTAAACCCGGTTACTTTGGTGATGTACAGGCAAACCTGTTGTTATTGAAAAAAGTATGGGAGGCAGACGGAGCTACAGTGGCAGTTTATGAAGCCAGCTTATCAGGGGAGCCGCAATTTGTAATTGCCACCCGCTATAAGCAAGGCTTGAAAGAAAGAGATGTAGTTAACCCTACAGCTATGCCTGCAAGATTTGATAAAGCAAATGGTGAGGGCAGTTGGGCTAAATATATATCAATGGTGAAAGAAGGAACTGCCCGGCAATGGACGGAGATATTATACCACAAGCCAGAGATGGATTCAAAATAAACTTGCACAAACTTATTCCTCTTTTTTAAAGCCGCTCATGCGGCTTTTTTTAAATTTTAAATGTCCAGACTTTATTTGCTTGATTCGTCTCGCAAACCAGATATTTTGAAGAATAGAAAGTGTAATCTGTGTAAGGTCAGATGCCTCTTGAGTCGGCATGACAAATAAAACCAATACAATAGCAGGCAGCTTGCAACAAGTAAACGACTTTGTCGGTCATGTCGAACTTGTTTCGGCACCTTTCCCTAATACATGAAGCTGTTCCGGTTTTCATCAACAATGACTCTTTCTCCATTTTCAAGAAACAGTTTCAGCTTGCCACCAGAACTGACATAAGATGATTTTGAAAACTTTTATCGCAAGCATTTTTAGTTTTGGTTTATTCATCTTTATTCGAAACCATATTCTTTTTGTAAATAAGCCTTTAAATGAGCGGCAGTTTTTTTCAAATTTTCCAGCATTCCTAATTTACTTCTTCTTGAACCATTCATCTGCAGCACATGAAATCCCAACTCTTTCAATAGATCTGCATCATAGGTTCTGAGTGCAGGATTATCGTTACTCGTCAAAAT
>JALZIY010000008.1 GCA_030860085.1 Bacteroidota bacterium
AGTACGTAATATAAATATCAAAGGCGAAATGGGTTATACGGTTGGAGAAAAATTTTCACTTAGTACCATGCTTAATTTAAATAATTATTCAAGCCTTGATGTGAACGATAAACCCTGGGGGTTGCCACCATTGGAATTTACAACCACCGTTCGTCTGCAGATATTAAAAGACCTGTACGTTAAAGGGGATTTATATGCTTTTGATGCACCCTGGTATGAGACCAAGGAAGACCGGGGCCGCTCGAAAGGAGCGCTGGACCTTAGTGCAGGACTTGAATTTGCAATTGTTAAGAATATAAAATTATGGGCGCAGTTTAACAACATCATGAATACCGAATACCAGCGGTGGAAACAATACCCAGTATATGGATTTAATTTGCTTGGAGGAGTAGTATTTTCGTTTGCACAAAACAATAAATAGTGCTTTCAGTCCTTACCGCATATTTTATAAAAAATAAAAAGCTTTACATTCCTTCTTTGGGAAGTTTTAAACTAACAGAACTTCCTGCTACTTTAGATTTTGCTGACCGGTTAATCTATCCACCTGCTCACCAGGTAAGTTTTTTTGAAAAGGAAGAATTGGATCAAGATCAAATAATTTTTATTAGTGATTGTAGAGGAGTTAATACAAATGATGCTGCGCACCAATTACGTGCATTTGGTCAACAGATAAAACATAATATCCAACAATCGGCTTTTAATTGGAACGGAGTGGGGATGTTGGAATACCTGGATGATAAATTTGTATTTCATCCCCATGAAAAAAAGCTTTTGCTTCCGGTTACAGCTAATAAAGTTTTTAGAGAAAATGCCCATCATGCTGTATTAGTAGGAGAGAAGGAAATGCAATCTAACAATATGCATGAAGTACGCCACATCACTTCCAAAAGAACACCCTCAGTTCTATTAATTGCTTTAATTATTTTGATTTTAGCTGTTTTATTTATTGCCTATCATTTTTATAATAAAGGTCTTATTATTGAGGCTGCGGGTTTGGGTTGAAAAAATTTACCACCCATCATATTCTTTACATTAATCTTTCGGCTTTTTATTTCATTTGATTTTACTTTGTACACCTATGGATGAAAAACTGCATCACACATCATGCCCTGTGTGTAATAGTAAATCTATTAATCCTCTTTTAACAGTAAAGGATCATACCGTTAGTAAAGAAGATTTTGTTATATGGCAATGCAATAACTGTACGCTGCGTTTTACACAAGATGCCCCTGCGGAAACTGCTATGGGCAAGTATTATAAATCTCCGGATTACATTTCTCATACAAACTCTCACAAAGGAATTTTGAATAAAATTTACCAACGTGTTAGAAGTTACACCTTGCAAAATAAGGCCAGGTTAGTTATTAATAGTACTGTCGTCTCCCGGGGTAAATTGTTGGATGTCGGCTGTGGCACAGGCGGCTTTCTAAATGCAATGAAAAAAGAAGGTTGGACAGTAACCGGCCTTGAACCTGATGAAGAGGCAAGAACCCTTGCAAAAAAATTATATAATTTAAATGTCTTCGATTCTTCCAGCATAAGTAGTTTATCAATCAGTTCCTTCGATGCCATTACCCTATGGCATGTGTTAGAGCATGTGCATGACTTACATGAATATGTAGATCAATTAAAGGAATTATTAAAATCAAATGGAAAGCTGTTTATTGCTGTTCCCAATTACCAATCTCTTGATGCAGATATTTACCGTTTGAGTTGGGCTGCTTACGACGTTCCCAGGCATTTGTTTCATTTTACCCCGAAGGCCATGCATGTGTTAATGGAAAAACACAGTTTAACTATAATAAATAAAAAAGACATGCCGTTTGATTCTTTCTATATTAGCTTATTAAGCAGCAAATATAAAAATGGGCATACGAAGTGGTTATCTTCTTTTGTCAGTGGACTGCGTTCAAATGCCAGGGCTGCTTTTGATGTAGATAAATGTAGCTCCATCATTTACATGGTAGAGAAAACTAATGGGTAAAGCTTATTTCGTATAATTCCGGCCAGTACTTACCTGTCACATATATTTTTTTTGCAGTGCTATCGTAAGCAATTCCATTTAACCACTGTTCGTTTGAGTTTTTAGCTTTTGCACGGTCTCCTAATTCTCTTAAATCAAGTTTGCCAACTACCTGCCCGCTGGAAAGATCGATTTTTAAAATATAATTATACTGCCATTGGTTTGCATAAATAAAGCCATCAATATATTCAAGTTCATTTATATTAGGTGCAGGACTTCCGTTTTCAGTGATGCCTTGTGTTCGCAATAACCGGAAAGTAGAAGGTTCGTAATAATATAAATTATTGGTGCCATCACTTGCAATCAGGTTGGTGCCATCAGTAGTTAAACCCCAGCCATCTGTATTAATTTTAAATTCTTTTATTTTTTTAAGATCCTTTGTATAAACATGTACTAGTTTTTCTTTCCAGGTAAGTTGATAAATAGTATCATTCAATACTGTCAATCCTTCTCCAAAGTACATTGAATCAAGTTTTACTTGTTTCAATGCTTTACCTGATTTAATATCTGTTAATAAAAGTTTGGATTTTCCATAATTGCCGGTGCTTTCCAACAATTGCCCATTATAAAAAACAAGGCCTTGTGTAAACGAGGAAGTATCATGGGGATAAGAAGCTATTACCGTATAGGCAATAGGGGCTACGTTTGTTTGTATAATGTCATTATCATTTGGTGTATCAGTATTTGTACAACTCATTGAAAATAATAGGAAAAATAAAAAGATACCGTACCTCATCTTACAAAAATAATAGTTGATCTTTAAGGATACTGTTAAACAAATAAGGGACTAGCTATTTGCATTTGTTGAATGAAACTGTATATTTACGTTCACTACTGCTCCCGTATCCTCCTAAAGACTTTAATCCCACTTATCCTTAGTATTTATTTGTTCAATCCTGTAAAATTTAAATACAGTCATTCTGTTTAATCTTTCCAATACCCATTAAGAACTCATAGTAATTCCGTTCCTATCCGTACTAATTATACATAGGACTATGAGGGCAATTTTGATTTGTATTTATTTATTTGCGTCATTATCAATTTTTGCGCAGCGAGAGTGTGGTACACAACAATATGTAGCCGGCATGGCTTCAAATGCTGACATTGCCAACCGTATGGCGGATGTTGAAAATTTCATTCAAAATTCATCCAATAATATAAAGAGTTCAGTTGCAAATGGAACAGGAAGTAAATTTATTATTCGTATTCCTGTAGTTATTCATGTGTTACATAATGCTCCTCATTTAAATATTTCTGATGAACAAATAAAAACGCAATTGGATGCACTCAATCGTGATTTCAGAAGAATAAATAGTGACACGGTAAACACTCCAGCACGTTTTAAACCTTTGTCTGCTGATGTTCAAATAGAATTTGTACTGGCAACCGCTGATCCTAAAGGGAAGTCAACAACGGGTATTATCCGCAAACAAACTACTGTAGCCGAATGGAACATGGATGATAAAATTAAATTTAGCGCTAGTGGCGGGGACGATGCCTGGGACAGCCGTTATTATTTGAATATTTGGGTAGGTAAAATGCGCAGCTTGCTGGGTTATTCTAGTGCACCCGGTGGGCTGGTTGAAAAAGATGGATTAGTAATTAACGTATCTGCTTTTGGTACGCAAAATGTTTCTGCACCTTACAATATGGGTAGAACTGTCGTGCATGAAGCAGGACATTGGATGGGATTAAAACATATTTGGGGTGATACTTATTGTGGTGATGATTTAGTGGAAGATACGCCAAAACAAGGTGGATTTACTTCTGGCTGCCCTACTACTTTTCGCTCTTCTTGCGATAACGGTACTACGGGTGACATGTATATGAATTATATGGATTTCACTTACGACGCTTGTATGAATTTATTTACATTGGGACAGGCAGAAAGAATGCAAGCCCTTTTTCAACCCGGTGGTCCAAAAAATTCATTTTTAATTAGCAAAGGATTAAATGACCCCTGGTTAGAGGAATCACCACTCATCGAAACGCCGGTCAAAGACTCAATTACTATTTACCCGAATCCTGCAGTAAATGAATTAGTACTAAGTTTTGGGAATAATGATACCTGGATCGGAAAAGAACTAAGATTTATTTCAATAAATGGTAGCGTTTTACAAAAAATAAAAATTACGTCAAAACTTCAAAAAATAGACATAAGCAGGTTGCAGGCAGGGGTGTATGTTTTACAGGGAGAAAACGGCGAACACAAATTGAAAGAGAAAATTATAAAACTATAATTAATCAAGCATCATTTTAGCTACCTGCTGGCCGACTTCTGGCGCTAAGGCTACACCCATTCCGCTCATACGGACAGCACAAAAAACATTTGGTAATGCCTGTTTTACAATAGGCATTTTCTCACTACCCATGCCCATAATTCCACTCCAGCGGTTTTCTATTGTGTATAATCCTTTGTGCTTAGGCAAAATGATCTTATCAAGATATCTCTCCAGTTCATTTTGAATAATTGAAGTAGTCTGCAAATCTTTTGTGGCTTCATCTTCAAATGCTTTATTTCGTGCTCCTCCTAATAAGACTTTATTATCCAGGTTACGGAAATAGTAGAATCCTTCATCGGAATGAAATGTTCCCTTCCACGGTAAGTTTTTGATTGAAGATGTTAGCAATACTTGCCCGCGTGCAGGAACTATATCCAGATCAGGTAGCAATTCCTGTGCAAACGCATTAGTGCAAACCAATAATTTTCTTGTACTAAAGGGCAACTGTTTGTTTGTTTCTATCTCAATATTTTCGTCATATAGATTGTATGTTTTTACTTCTATAGCATTAAAAACCTGAACGCCCATCGTTTGTACCTGTTGTAAAAGGGCTTGTAATAATTTTCCTGAATGCAGGCTGCCTTCCAGGTTGTTTCTAACCAGGTGCCGGGTATTTCCAAAACCAAAACTTTCAATTTTTTCGTCATTTAGTTTAAAGGTTTTCTTTGTCCCCGTTATTGGTTTAAGTAATGCATTAATGTATTCAATATTTGTAGTAAGCGTTTCGGTATCAACCAGGCTATTGTCATATAATTCATAGCCGCCGTTGATCTCAAAATCAATTGATCCATCAGTAAAATATTTTTGAATTTTTTCTAAACCCTTATACCGCAACTCAACTAATTCAAGCATTTTATCAGTTCCTGAAATTTGCGCATCATGCATCAACTCGCTTAAACTCCCAAAGCAGGCAAAACCCGCATTACGTGTACTTGCACCTGCAGGAATAAGCCCTCTTTCAAGTATTGATATTTTAAGTTTAGGCGCTTTTTTCTTTAAATAAAGCGCTGACCATAACCCCACAAAACCACTTCCTACGATAATTACATCCTGTGGCGCAAAAAAAGTTTCCTTCTCCCATATACTAATCATGACTATAAATATTAATTTAACCCGACTTTAAGTTCTTAGCTTTTATATTTACGAATACAAATCACCTCTATGAAAAAACATTCCATCCTTTTATTTGCAGTTGCCATTTTTTCTTTAGCCACCAATGCACAAAGTTTAAAAGGTATTTTGAAAAATGCCGGTAAAAAAGATTCGTCAGGCAATATCATTACCAATGTATTAAAAAATGGCACGGTTTCAAAGGGGAGTTTAACCAATGAAGAAATTATCAGTGGATTAAAAGAAGCCCTCACCGTCGGTACGGGCAATGCTGCGCAAAAATTATCACTGGCAGATGGATTTTTTAAAGATGCTGCCATTAAAATTCTAATGCCTGCGGAAGCTCAGAAAGTAGAAAAAACATTGCGCAACATGGGCATGGGTAAACAGGTTGATAATGCCATTTTATCTATGAACCGGGCAGCAGAAGATGCAGCTAAACAGGCTGCGCCTATTTTTATTAGCGCTGTTAAGCAAATGAGTTTTCAAGATGCGTTGGGCATTTTGAAAGGAAGCGATTTTGCAGCTACAGATTTTTTAAAAGGAAAAACAACCCTTGCATTAACAGAAGCTTTTCGTCCGGTAATTGAAAGCTCTGTAGAAAAAGTTGGTGCAACCAAATATTGGACTACTCTTTTTACAACTTACAATAAATTCAGTGCTGAAAAAGTCAATACAGATATTTCTGCTTACGTAACAGAAAAAGCGCTGGCTGGCATTTTTTACCAATTAGGTTTAGAAGAACAGAAGATAAGAAAAGATCCGTTCGCCAGGACAAGTGATATTTTGAAAAAGGTATTTGGGAATTAAGGGCTAAGAGATTAAAAGGGAAAAAGGAGAAAAAGAGATATTGGAGGTTTCATTCCTTTTCTCTCTTTTTCTCCTTTTGTTTTCTCTTAGCTTACAAATGTATCGCCTCGCCGTAAGCCACTTCTATCGCATCTTTTATCCCTTCAGAAATAGTTGGGTGAGGATGAATACTGTTAAGTACTTCGTGATAAGTAGTTTCTAGTTTTCTTGCTGTTACGGTTTCTGCAATGATCTCAGTCACATTATAACCAATCATGTGTGTACCCAGCCATTCTCCGTACTTGGCGTCAAAAATTACTTTTACAAAACCTTCTGTATGCCCTGCGGCAGATGCTTTGCCTGAAGCACTTAAAGGAAACTTCCCAACTTTAATTTCGTAACCAGCATCTTTTGCCTGCTTTTCAGTAAAACCAACGGATGCAATTTCCGGAATGCAATAGGTACAGCCCGGTACATTATTGTAATCCAATGGCTCGGGCTGGTGGTTATATTTCTTTTCGGTAAATGCAATGTTTTCTACACATATAATGGCTTCTTTAGAAGCGACATGTGCCAAGGCCTGGCCAGGTGCACAATCTCCAATGGAATATATTCCCGGAACATTTGTCTGGCCATATTTATCAACCATAACACGGTCATTGTCAACCTTAACTCCAAGTTCTTCCAAACCAATGCCTTCAATATTTGCCTGAACACCAATTGCACTTAATAAAATATCTGCTTCAATTATTTGCTCACCACTATCTGTTTTTACAGTTGCTTTTACACCATTACCAGAAGTATCTACCTTAGTTACTTCGCTGCTCACCATAATATTTATGCCTTGTTTTTTCAGGCTTTTTTCTAATTCCTTAGATATTTCTTCATCTTCTACCGGGACAACTCTTGGCAAAAATTCAACAATAGTTACCTTAGTCCCCATGCTGTTATAAAAATAACCAAACTCAACACCAATAGCGCCGCTACCTACAACTATCATGCTTTTGGGTTGCTCAGGTAACGACATTGCTTCCCGATAGCCGATAATTTTTTTACCATCAATAGGCATTGATGGCAACTGGCGGCTGCGTGCACCGGTTGCAATGATAATATGTTTGCCCTCTACTGTTTGTTTGGTGTTATCTGGGCTGGTTACTTCAATTTTCCCCCGTCCGACCGGGTCATCCGGGCGGGCTTTGGCTACAATTTTGCCGAATCCCATCACCACATCAATCTTATTCTTACGCATTAAAAACTGCACACCCTTACTCATTTTATCTGCTACACCACGACTACGTTTTATTACTGCACCAAAATTTTGTTTGCCACTTGCTTCCAGTCCAAAATCCTGGGCATGTTTTATATATTCATATACCTGGGCACTTTTTAAGAGAGCCTTAGTTGGAATGCAGCCCCAATTTAAACAGA
>JALZIY010000010.1 GCA_030860085.1 Bacteroidota bacterium
CCTGTTTAAAATGAATACCAATACTAAGAAACCAGCTAAAGCATTTTAAACAGCCTACTGCTTATGTCGTTTAATAAACCCCGTCTGTCTTTCTGGAGCATCCTCAGTATGAACGTTGGTTTCTTTGGCATCCAATATAGTTTTGGCTTACAGCAAACTAACATGACGCCTATCTATTCTTATTTAGGTGCTAACCCCGATGAAATTCCATTATTAAATTTAGCAGGGCCAATGACAGGATTGATCGTTCAACCAATTGTTGGTGCCATGAGTGACAAGACACTTAGCAAATGGGGGAGGAGGCGCCCTTACTTTTTAGTGGGTGCGGTTATTTGCAGTATCTGTCTTTTTTTTATGCCATTCAGCAGTGCACTTTGGATGGCTGCTGGTTTGCTTTGGATTTTAGATGCAGGCAATAACATTACGATGGAACCTTATAGAGCTTTTATTAGCGATAAGCTACCACCTCAACAACATGCTACCGGGTTTTTATCGCAAAGTTTTTTTACTGGCTTAGGTATCACCTTAGCCAATCTTACACCGGGTTTTTTAGTAGCCCTTCATTTGATTGACAAAGATGCACGTAGCAGCAACAACATTACTTATACTACCTATGCTGCTTTTTTAATTGGGGCTGTTGTTTCTATTGGTTCAATTATGTATTCTCTTTTAACCACCAAAGAATATCCGTTAACGAAAGAAGAAGTGGAAGAAATAAAAGCATCACCAAAAGGCGTTATCTATATATTTAAAGATATTGCCGATGCCTTTAAAAACATGCCGCAAACCATGCGGCAGTTAGCAGTTGTTTATTTTTTTAATTGGTATGCCATGTTTATCTATTGGCAGTTCATTACGCTTTGTGTAGCAAGAACAATTTATAATACATCCGATCCAAAAACACCGGGTTTTAGCTCAGCACAATTGCTTACGGGTACATTAAATGGTACCTACAATATTGTAACATTTTGTGTGGCTTTTTTATTAGCAGTCGCAGCACGTAAAGCCGGGGCGAAACGTGTACACATGGGCGCTTTATTATTGTCGGGTACAGGGCTTTTGTTATTGCCATACATAAAAACTGAGGGCTTATTGATTTTGCCGATGATAGGCTTTGGTATTGGCTGGGCAAGTATGATGGGCACTCCGTATGTAATGCTCGCAGGTCAAATTCCTTCTAACAAAACGGGTGTGTACATGGGTATTCTCAATATGTTCATTGTATTTCCAATGTTGCTGGAAACTGTTACGTTCCGTTTTATATACAATGGCCTACTCGGGGCCAATCCTATTTATGCCATTCAATTTGCAGGTGCGTTAATTATTATTGCAGCGCTGTTAGTTTTAACCGTAAAAGTTTCTAAAATAGATGAGGGTTCGGGTATACTTGTTCCGGCGGGGGAGGGCATTAGCCAGCGGTAATGGTGCATGGTCAATAGGGATGGTGCGGAATGCTGAAAAGGATTGGTGCAGTAAAAGGGAGCGACGCAACAGGCGATGATAGTAGCAATGCAGCTTGATAAAAAAAATAAAAAAATTAATCGTAAGAGGAGTTGCATTAATCATGGAAGGTTATAAAAAAGCAATAGAACTTCTTTATGAAGCCAGCACTCCCAATGGCTTTGTAGCTGCCGTGCAGGAAGAAGATAATTACCGGCGCATCTGGACGAGAGACAGTTCGCTTTGTGGCTTAGCTGCTTTAAGTACAGATGATGCACCTCTTAAGCAAACCTTTAAAAAATCTATTGAATCGATTTTTATCAACCAGCATGAAGCCGGTTTTATTCCCAGCAATGTTAGCCCGGTTGGTAAGAGTGTGAGTTATGGAAATGTTGTGGGCCGGGTAGATAATCATGCATGGATCATCATCAGCGCATGCAACTATGCACATGTGCAAAAGGAAAAACAGTGGTTGCAGCAATTTGAAACCGCCGTAGCAAAAAGTATTTCCTTAATGACGGCATGGGAATTTAACGGCAGGGGCTTAATGTATGTTCCGCAAAGTGCTGATTGGGCCGATGAATATTATCATCATGGTTATATATTGTACAACCAACTGCTAAGACTCTGGGCATTGCGATGTGCTGCTTCGGCGTTCAACAACGAGTATTACAGGTCAGAATCGGTAAGAGTGCAAACCGCGATTGAAAAATATTTTGGAGGAAAGGAAGTTTATGCAGCTCAAATAAAAAGAATGCAAGGCGGATTGCAATTTCCTTATTGGATCATGGGTTTTAACACTTCTGCAATATATACCCAGTTTGACTTACAGGCCAATGCGTTGATTTTATTATTGAACATTGGAAGCGAGGAGCAACGTAAAAATTTAGTAGGCTATGTTAATGAACTCTGCACGGAGCAGTCCTTTATGCTACCTTCTTTTCATCCTGTTATTAATGAAGATGCCGCTGCAATGCATGATTTAAAAAATAATTATGCATACCGGTTTCGCAACCTCCCTTACGAATTTCATAATGGCGGGTTATGGAGTGTATGGAATGGATTGATGTCAATGTGTATTGCAAGACAGGATGAAGATTTAGCTGCAAAAATTTCTAACAACATAGACATAGCCTGTGCACAAAATAACTGGGAGTTTAATGAATGTCATCATGGCAAAACACATCAGCCAATTGGCATACCAAAATGTGCATGGAGTGCAGCAGGTTTAATTTTAGGTAAAAATCATTTCTTTCTACCGCAATTGATTAGCGAATAATATGCAGGGATATTTTTTATCAATAGGAGAATTGTTGGCTGACATTATAAGCGTTGATTATTCAGAAAGTCTTCAACAGGCTAAAACTTTTGAAATGTACCAGGGTGGCAGTCCGGCCAATGTAGCAGCCAATATAAAGTTTTTAGGCAAAGATGTGGAATTAGTTAGTTGTGTAGGCAATGATGGCATTGGAAAATTTCTTACTCATACCTTAACATCAATTGGCATTTCAACAAACCATATACAGGTTTCCAACGAACATGCTACTACGATTATCCTGGTAAGTAAAAGTAAGGCTACACCTGATTTTATTTCTTACCGCGAAGCAGATTTTCAATTGCATGCTGTTGAAAAGACATTAATAAATAACGCCGGAATTATTCACACGACTGCTTTTGCCTTAAGCAAACAACCTGCCAGGGGCGTCATTATTGATGCGTTACATTTTGCTACAGAACAAAATAAAATTGTTTCCATTGACTGGAATTTTGCTCCTATTATTTGGGGAAGCGATAATGGCGCAACCATTTTTGAAACGATTATACGCATGAAGCCCTTGCTAAAAATAAGTGTTGATGACCTGGAACGTTTTGTAAGAAAAACTTTATGTATTGATGATTGCAAAAGTTTTCTTGATAAATATTCTACTACTGCAACCTGCTTAACCTGTGGCAAGGATGGTGTGTGGTATAAAGAACTGAATGCCGGATGGCAGTTTAAAAATGCGAGGCGGGTATCAAATGTAATTGACACTACAGGAGCCGGCGATGCTTTCTGGGCAGGGTTTTGCGTGGCATATTTGGAAGATTTGCATGTTTCGGATTGTATAGAAAATGGTTTGGAAATAGCCGCCAGGAAAATTCAAAAAAGCGGTCCTTTGTATTTATAAAAGCAAACGACGGCCTTATCAAGCTACAGTTCTATTTTCGAACCTTCCATTGCAAATTCGTAAGGAAATTGGCAGGAGGATTTTTCTTTCAATAATT
>JALZIY010000017.1 GCA_030860085.1 Bacteroidota bacterium
ATACGGAACAGTACATGCACAAATCACAACTACCAGGCGTACGATGGTTTCTGAAGGAGAATTATATGTATCATCACGCGATCCCAAAGGAAGAACATTATGGAATGATATATTCAGAGGTGAATACCGTTGGCAAACAGAATTTGCTACTTATCGTGGCGATGAAAGAGCGTTGAGCCAAAGCGATCGGAATTTATTGAACAGAAACGATTACAATACACCAAGGGAAGATGATATTTTAAGAGCAGTTTTTAAAGAAATTGAAAACGAAATGAATTACAGGTTAAGAAATTATTATAGCCGTAAATAATTTAAAGGATTAAAATTTAAAATGGCCCTGCTCTGCAGGGTTATTTTTTTATACGCACCTTTGAAATCTCGTGGAAAAATCTAAGCAACAGAAGTTTTGGCGTATTGTGAAATGGATTTTAGTTATTTATGTAGCCGTTGGCATATTACTATATTTTATCCAGGAGAAAATTTTATTTCATCCTAAAGCAGTAGATAGAAATTATGTTTTTCGATTTGATCAGCCGTTTACAGAATTAAATATCCCTGTTAGTTCTACGCGAAATTTAAATGTTGTAAAATTTACCGTTGAAAGTAGAAGCAAAGGCATTGTACTATATTTTCACGGAAACCGTCAGAACATTGAACGCTATGCAAAGTTTTCAAAACTTTTTACTGACCAGGGTTTTGAGCTTTGGATGATGGATTATCCCGGCTTCGGCAAAAGTACAGGCGACAGAAATGAGCAGGCCATTTACCAGGATGCTATGTTGTTATATAGAATGGCTATTGCTCTACAGCCCTCTGAAAACATTATCATATATGGTAAGTCCATTGGTACCGGTGTTGCTTCTCAATTAGCTTCAGTAAGAGATTGCAGGCACTTAGTATTAGAAACACCTTATTATAATATCGATGCGTTAGCGAAACATTATTTTCCTATTTATCCTGTCAATCCTATGAGTAAATATTCTTTTCCTGTCAATGAATATTTACCATTTGTAAAAGCGCCCGTAACAATATTTCACGGCACACGTGATGAAGTAATTCCATATAAACAGGCCAAAAGATTAAAAAAAGAAAATCCAAACATTCGTTTGATTACTATCGATAAAGGAAAGCATAACAATTTATCGCAATATCCAATTTTCACTAAAACACTGGAGGGTTTAAACTGAAGCTTATTCATATTTCCTTTAAACTAACCTTTTCGTCTTCTACTTTTAGTTGATATGTAACCCCAATTTTCAATGCATAGTTTTCCTTTTCATGACTTACCGGAAAATTAAAGCAAACAGGATAGGAATATTCCTTAACGGCATCAGCAATTATTTCGTGAACAGATTGCCCAAAAGGTCTTTCTGTGTCTTTAGAATCTGTAAAGCCACCGATGATCAAACCGGCAAGTTTTTTTAGTTTGCCTGAACGCTTTAATTGCAAAAACATGCGATCTATATTATAGAGATATTCAGAAACATCTTCTAAAAAAAGGATTTTATTTTTTGTTGTAATATCAGATTCTGTACCTAATAAATGAACCAATAAACTAAGATTACCACCTACTAATTCACCACTGCATTTCCCCGGATGATTAAAGTCTTGCGGCAAGCATTCATATTGCGCCTTTTTACCTTCCAAAGCATCTTTTAACGACAGGATATATTGATTATTAAATTCGCCATCATTAAATGCTGCGGCCATAGGGGCATGCAAAGAAGCTATTTTATATTTTGTATAAATATGTGAATGCAATACAGTAATATCACTATACCCAATAATCCATTTGGAATGCTTTCTGAATTTTGAAAAGTCGATCTGGTCAATAATGCGGCTGATACCATAACCACCCCTTGCACAAAAAACAGCTTTAGTGTTCCTATCATCCAGCATTTTTTGAAAGTCTTCTAAACGTTCTGCATCAGAGCCAGAGAAATAAGTTTGCGAGTTGCTTTGCGTGGTTGCTCCGGTATTAACATGATAACCCCAATCATTTAATGTATCAATGCAGGTTTCCATTTTTCCGAGAGGCATAAAACCTGACGGAGCTATTATTCCAATAGTATCTCCCTTCTTGAGGTATGGAGGTATCTTGCTCATTATATTTCATTTAAGCTAACATCAATAGCTGTTATTTTTAATCGGTGTTGAACTCCACATTTTAAAGCAAAGTTCGCCCGTTGATGGCCTACCGGGAAATCAAAGCAAACAGGATAAGTATATTTTTTTATTTTTTCCAATACAATATCCTGCACAGTACTTCCAAATTCCTCACCTGCATCATCAGGTTTTACTTTAAAGCCTCCAATAATTAATCCTTTGGGACTTTTTAATTTACCCGTCCGTTTGAGGTTCCAGAACATCCTGTCAATACTATACAGGTATTCACCTGTATCTTCTACAAATAATATTTTTCCATCGGTATTAATATCCGATTTGCTACCTGCCAGCGATTCAATGGTTTTTAGATTCCCTCCAATTAAAATTCCATCCGCTACGCCTGTTTTATTTTTTGCATTAGGCATTACAGTGTATCTCATTTTTGTTCCCTCAAGAGCATCTTTAATAGAAATGATCGTTTCAATTTGTATAGGCTCTGCTTTATTCCAATCATCAGGAAAGCTGTTGGTCATTTTAGAATGGATGGAAGCTATTTTGCAATGCGTATGAATATGATTATGTAAAATAGTAATATCGCTAAAGCCGATTAGCCATTTTGGGTTGGTTATAAAATTTGTCCAGTTTATATTGTCAACAATACGGATAGATCCATAACCGCCCCTGGCACATATGATGGCTTTTATTTTTGGATCATCAAGCATTTGCTGCAGATCGCTTAAACGTTCTTCATCAGTCCCCCCAAGTGTGAAACTTCTTTTACCGATGGTAGCTCCGGGCAAAATAGTGTAACCCCAGCTTTCTATTACTGCTTTTGCAGGTTGTATTTCTTCAAAGGTTATAAAGCCTGCCGGTGAAGTAATACCTATCACATCTCCTTGTTTTAAGCTGGGAGGTTTTCTATACACTACATTTATATCATCGGTTTCGCCAATCAAACTTCCTTTGAAAGGCAGTGAACTCCCAATAGCAATAGTTCCTGCAGCACTTAAAAAATCTTTACGATTCATATTTGGTTACACAATTTAAACCTTGTGTCATCAACTTACAAGCAGTTAACCGCATTGCGGTATTTTTGCGACTTAAAAACTAATGAACAAATGAACAAGAATGGAAGTAATCAGAATCAGAAATTCCAAATCAGAAATTAGCTCATGACTCCTAAAAGATATTTAATCACCTCTGCTCTTCCCTATGCAAATGGACAAAAGCATGTAGGGCATTTAGCAGGAGCTTATATTCCGGCAGACATTTATGTACGTTATCTGCGTGCACAAAAAAGAGATGTTGTGTTTGTTTGCGGAAGCGATGAACATGGTACTGCCATTCCTATACAGGCCATGAAAGAAGGTACCACACCACAAGCGATCATTGATAAATATCATGTGATAATGAAACAGAATTTTGAAGACCTCTCTATTTCTTTTGACATTTATGATCGTACCAGTAGCCCAATACACCATGACACCGCCCAGGAATTTTTTACTTATTTAAATGATAGGGGAGAGCTTGAAATAAAAGAAACAGAACAATATTTTGATGAACAGGCACAAACTTTTTTAGCTGACAGGTATATAAAGGGCACTTGCCCCAATTGCGGCTTTGATGGCGCATTCGGTGATCAGTGCGAAAGATGCGGAATTTCACTTAGCCCGGATGAATTGATTAAGCCCACAAGTACATTAAGCGGCAATGCACCTATAAAAAAATTGACCAAACATTGGTATCTGCCTTTAGATAAACATGAAGGCTGGCTGCGCAACTGGATACTCAACGAACATGCAAAAGATTGGAAAGCAAATGTGCTGGGACAATGTAAAAGCTGGATTGACGGAGGTTTACAGCCAAGAGCTGTTACAAGGGATTTAGATTGGGGGGTGAAAGTGCCAATACAAGCCCATCCCGACCTTCCCGGTGGGAAGGCCACCAATGCACAGCCCTTGCTTAAGCAAAATGTTGATATAAATATTGACACACTGAAAAGCGAGGGTAGTGAAAGGGTCTCTCCCCCACCGGGGGAGCCGGAGGGGGCTAAAGTTCTCTACGTATGGTTTGATGCACCGATCGGTTACATAAGTGCAACTAAGCAGTGGGCTATAAATAACAAAAAAGATTGGAAGCCTTACTGGATGGATAAAGACACAAAACTGGTACATTTTATAGGTAAGGATAATATTGTTTTTCACTGTATTATTTTTCCGGTGATGTTGAAGTTGCACGGGTATATTGTACCTGAAAATGTCCCTGCCAACGAATTTATGAATCTGGAAGGTGATAAAATGAGCACCAGCCGAAACTGGAAGCTGGACATGCAGGATTATATAGATGATTTTATAAAAAAAGAAAACGGCGGCCCTCAAATGGTAGATGCTTTGCGATATTATATGACAACAATTTTACCGGAGACAAAGGACAGTGAATTTTCATGGAAAGGTTTCCAGGACGCAGTGAATGGAGAACTGGTAGCAGTGTTTGCTAATTTTTTCAACAGATGTTTTGTGTTGATGCATAAACTCACGAATGGAAAAGTGCCTAAGTTTCACAACGATATAGCAGACGCAAAAGACAAAGAGCTGATAGAAGAAATTAAAACTTCAAAAGACAAAATTGAAAATTCTTTAGAAGAATATAAATTTCGTGATGCATTATATGAAACTATTGACCTCGCACGGAAAGGCAATAAATACTTGCAGGAAAAAGAACCATGGATCAAAGCGAAAAAGTTATCACCCGCCCGGATGACCCGGTCGGACGGGGATGACAGCGGACAGATAACAGAAGCTCAAAAAGAAATCGACAATTGTCTTCATATTTGTTTGCAGTTATGCGCTAACCTTGCCATTTACATCAATCCATTTTTGCCTAACACAGCAAAAAAAATGTGTGGAATGATGAAAGTGGTTGATAAAATGCTGGAATGGGAAAATGCAGGCTCCGTTAAATTATTAAGTGTTGGTTATTCTCTCCGTGCACCCGAATTATTATTTAGAAAAATTGAAAATGACGAAGTTGCAGATCAAATTCAAAAATTAAAAGTCAAAAGTAAAAATCTTTCCATGGAAAACCAGTCAACAGTCGATAGTCATCAGCCGACAGCCAACAGCCAACAGGCAGGACAAATTCAAAAATCAGAAATCAACAAGCACGTATTGGCCAATGAAAATATCACAGACAATCAAGGTCAATCTGCAATCGCCAATCTAAAATCTGAAATAGTATATGATGATTTTGACAAAATGGATTTTCGTATTGGAACCATCACTGCTGTAGAAAAGGTAGAAAAAGCTGATAAGCTCTTGAAGCTCCATGTAGATATGGGATATGAACAAAGAATAATTGTCTCAGGTATTGCTCAGCATTTTACGCCTGAATCATTAGTTAATAAACAAGTGATCGTAGTAGCTAATCTTGCACCTCGTAAAATGCGCGGCATAGAAAGCCAGGGAATGATACTAACGGCTGAGCAACCCGATGGCAAATTAATCCTGGTTAATCCTGACCAAATAACAGTTAACGGCTCTAATGTTCGTTAAACTCATATTTTTAAGCAACGTTTTCCATTCTGGCTTCGTTATAAGAAAGTCATATTTATTATTTACCTGTTTGAATTACACTGCAGGATAAGATTTGTTGTTATAATTTCCTGCATAAAAAGATGATGAAGCGGAGCCATTAAATATGAAGAAAAATCGTTTTATTCTATATTGCCTGTCGGCAATTTTGATAATAGGCTGCACCTATAATAAAGAAGAAGAATTATATCCAAACACGGGCAATTGCGATACCAGTAATGTTAGGTTTGCTACTACCATCAATGCTATTTTGCAGAAATATGATTGCAGTTTTTGTCATAACAATGTAACATTATCCGGCAATATCAGTTTAGCTAATTATAATAGCGTAAAAGCGCAGGTGATTAATGGAAGATTATTTGGTGCTATTAATCACGAACCTGGTTTTTCGCAAATGCCACAGGGTGGAAATAAAATGAACCAATGCGATATTAATAAAGTAAAAGCCTGGATTGATGCAGGTGCCCCAAATAATTAAAGTGTAATGAAACGGATCATCTTTTTAATAGTGCTGGTGTTGATAACCTGCGCCGCTTGGTATGTCTACAAAGAGTATAACCGCAAAAACAAAAACCTGGCTGAAGTAGAATCTGATATAAAAATTAGTGCCGCCGCATTGTTACAAGCATTTGAAAAGGATTCTGGTTCAGCAAATAAGCAATACTTGGGAAAAATTTTAGCTGTGAACGGCAACATAAAAAGCATAGAAAAAGAAGATAGTGACGCCACTGTTATTTTAGGTGATGCCGACAACATGTCATCTATACGTTGCAGTATGGATACAACTTATGCGGCGAAAATAGCTTCTTACAAAGACGGACAACAAATAACCATAAAAGGAGCCTGCACCGGTTTTAATAAAGATGACTTGTTAGGTTCTGATGTTATTTTAAATCGTTGTGTTATCCAATCAAAAGAATAAATAAACAACATGTTCAAAAAAAATTTATTTGCCCTTACCAGTTTATTATTATTTATAACAATCGTACAGGCACAGGATAAATATTTTACGAAGAATGCAAAAATTGATTTTTTTTCAGTAGCGCCATTAGAAGATATTGAAGGCAAAAATAAAACGGCTTCCGCTGTATTAGATACAAAAACCGGCAGCTTGCAATTTTCTGTTTTAATGCAGGGTTTTGAATTTGATAAGGCATTAATGCAGGAGCACTTTAATGAAAATTATGTGGAAAGCGACAAATTTCCTAAAGCAGAATTTAAAGGAAGTATTGTAAATAATGCCGAAATAAATTATGGTAAATCGGGAACATATAATGCAAAAGTAAAAGGTACCATGACCCTGCACGGTGTTACAAAGGATATAGAAACAACGGCTACTATCAAGGTCAACGATGATAACCTTAAAGCAGAATCAATTTTTAACTTACTGCTTTCTGATTATAACATAAAGCGACCAGCAGTTGTAAAAGATAAAATTTCAAACACGATCAAGGTTACAGTTGATGCAAAGCTTGATCCATTAAAAAACTAATGTGCTATTAAATGAAACCAAAACTTTTACTCTTTGCGTTGCTGTTATTATTGCTAAAAAACAGTTTTGCACAAAATGAAGACACTCTGACTACGAGCTTTGAAAATAAACACGTAAAAGAAAAGGTATCCGCCTCATTCAAATCATCAAGAGTTATTATGTCTCACAGCATCCAGATGTTAAAGCCTGGTGTGCTTGATTTTCTTATCCTGCATCGTTTTGGAAATGTTAACCGTGGCTTATACGAGTTTTTTGGATTAGATCAGGCCACCTTTCGCCTTGCATTTGATTATGGCATAACCAAAGACCTGACTATTGGCATTGGCCGCAGTTCATACAAAAAAGAATTGGATGGTTTTCTAAAGTACAGAATTTTACAGCAGGCTACCGGGCAAAACGCTTTGCCTTTTTCTTTAGTAGTTGTAGGCGGCACCACACTTAATACGTTGAAGTTTGCTGACCCTGCACGTAAAAATTATTTTAGCAGTCGCCTGGGTTATTATGGACAGATTTTGGCAGGCAGAAAATTCAGTGAGGCTTTTTCATTGCAATTAATGCCCACTGTTGTACACCAGAACTTGGTAACTACGTCTAAAGACCCTAACGACCTATTTGCAGCCGGAATTGGTGGACGGATTAAGCTAAGCAAACGTATTTCGTTAAATGCTGATTATTATTACGTGATCAATAAAAATGAAAATTTAGAGAATTTTCATAATCCTTTGTCTATAGGTTTTGATATTGAAACCGGAGGTCACGTTTTTCAGTTGCATTTTACCAATGCCATTGGCATGAATGAACGTGTTTTTTTAACTGAAACCATTAATGATTGGGGAGATGGCGACATACAATTTGGCTTCAATATCTCGAGGGCCTTCCAGATCAAAAAGAAAAAAAATTAAGGTATATCAACATAAAGTTTTAACATTCCATTACGAAGAGCCATTCTTCATTTTTCCTGGTCGAGTTGTACATCACTTTTATAGCTTGATTTTAAATTTGCTTAACTTTAGTTCGTTAAGCTATTCAATAATTAATTTCTAAAACTTATACGGCCCTTCAGAAGGTGGCCTTTGTTTTGTATAATCAGGTTTTATAATCTTATGCCCCGGTACATGCCAGCCACCAAGTTAAATCATCGTCAAAAAAAATTTCTTAAATTATCCCTCATCACTTTTGGTGTCCTCACTTTTATTATTTTAGGATTGCACATCTGGTTTGTGAATAATGCCCGCGGCATTTTAAAGCAAATTGTAACCGAAAAGTCTCATGGCAAATTAAAACTTGAGCTTTCTCAAATAAGTTTCAATTTTCTTGAAAAAAAATTAAAGTTCAGGGAAGCCGACCTGGTAAGTACCGACAGCACAAGCACGCCAACTACTTACCATATCAAATTTCGCAAGCTTACTCTGCGTATTAATTCTTTCTGGCCTCTTTTGTTACAAAAAAAATTACTGCTTGATTCTATAAAATTGCATGATCCGGAAATTGAGGTGATGCAATGGCGAAAGGATACAACATCGAGGGTCGTAAAAGACGAACTTTCTATTACGCAGGAAATGGGTAAACTTTATAATTCCATGCTAGATGTGTTGGACGGGATGGGTATCAGGCGTATCATTATAAATAATGCAAAACTCAGCTTATTTAATAAAATTAAACCCGGTTCCGAACCTGTAACCATTTCAAATAT
>JALZIY010000037.1 GCA_030860085.1 Bacteroidota bacterium
ACTGTTGCCTTAACAGCTACCAATGTTTTAGGTTGAGAGTAAGTTTGAAGGCTATAGAAAAAAAATAAGGATATCAACCACTTCATTGAATTTTTTTGGCAACTTCCAAAAATAGGACAGTTTTCATATTATAAACCTGCATAAATTATATTTTGCCTATGTGTGAAGTTAATTAATCTTTTTTTTCAATACGGTCACCTGTTGCTGCAAATTGTTTACGAGATTCGCTAATTGGCCAACATCCCATCTTTGTTGAACATTAGCTTTAGAAATGATCATCTGTGCCTGCCAAACCTCTACTATGTCTTCTGCATTTACCATATAAGGCTGGTAAGACGGGTTATCGCTAACAAGGGTATATTTGTTTTTTTGGCGATTATTCTTCATTATACGCTTATACACAATACCTTCTGTTTTAGAGACGATGATATAAGTGTTGTTGGTTTTTACTTCTTCCAGGTTTTCAACCTTCTCACCCACAATTACAGAACCACTTGGGGTAGGCATCATAGAATCGCCAATGATTTCAAAAGCCCGGTAATCACCGCCGGTTAGCATAGGCAAGGTAAATGTGTTTAGCTCGTCTACAAATTCAGGATCAGCAAACCCTGATAAATAACCTGCCGCAGCTTTTACTGGTACAAAAGGAATATCACCACGACCGGCCGCCAATTTTTGCGCTCTTCTCTTCGATATATATGTGCCTTTATGTTCGGTTAAGTCTTTCCGTAGTAATTCATCTAAAGTGAGTTTGAACATATCTGCCACTACTTCCAACACATCTATCCGCGGATCGGCCCTTTCTTCTTCGTAAGCTCCCAGCAACGAACGTTTAATGCGTAATTTTTGAGCAAATTCTTCCTGGGTCCATCCTCGAAGTTTTCTTAAATATTTCAGATTTTTATTGGCAGTGGTCATGGCTAATATATTTAGCTGCAAAATACTAATTTATTTAGATTAATAAAACATGCATTTTAAAAAAGGGGGGTTAGTAAATGCAGCAGTTTACTACTAATTTGCAAAAAAAAAATTGAATGGCAAAAGTGAAAAGGAAGCCCGTGATCTTAGTAACCAACGATGATGGCATTACAGCACCGGGTATCCGAAATTTAATAGAGGCAGTAAAAGATTTAGGCAAGATTGTAGTTGTAGCACCTGATAAGGCCCAATCAGGAATGGGTCACGCAATTACCATAGGTGTTCCTTTGCGGCTGCATAAAGTAAATTTTTTTGATGATATTGATGTAGAAGCTTATCAATGTACCGGTACCCCTGTTGATTGTGTAAAATTGGCTGTGGGCAAAGTGCTCCATCATAAACCCGATTTGTGCATTAGCGGAATCAATCACGGGGCCAATCACAGTATTAATGTTATTTATTCAGGAACCATGTCTGCTGCTGTGGAAGCAGCTATTGAAAGTATTCCATCCATAGGCTTTTCCCTGTTGGATTATAGCCTGGAAGCTGACTTTACGGCTTCACGTCATTATGCCCGGATTATTGTGGAGCAGGTGCTTGCATCGCCCCCTGAAAAACATATTGTGCTGAATGTAAATATCCCCATTGCAAAACCCGATGAAATTAAAGGGTTGAAAATTTGCCGTCAGGCGTATGCAAAGTATGTAGAGGATTTTTTAGAACGTACCGACCCGCATGGCAGAAAGTATTACTGGCTTACAGGAGAGTTTGTTAATTTCGATGAAGGCACTGATACAGATGTGTGGGCTTTAGCTAACAATTACGTTAGTGTTGTCCCGGTGCAGTTCGATCTGACAAATTATAAATTAAAAGAACAACTCGAAAAAAACTGGAATATTGTTTCTAAAGAAAAATAGCCTGAAACTTGGTCTTGTAATAGGTTTAATTGCACCCCTGTTTGGCTTGGTGATTTTATATTTCCTAAAATTTCCCTCTTACACTTTTGGAGACTTCTTAGGTTATTTTTTAAAAGAAAATCGTTTAATTACCTCTCTTGGTTCGCTTTGCCTTTTAGCGAATGTGGTATTCTTTACCATATATATTAACACCAACCGCGATGAAACAGCCAAAGGAATTTTTATAATTACACTTATTTATGGTATCGGTATTTTATTATTAAAAGTATTGAATTAGTTAACAGGTTGAAACCAAAAACCCGAAATCAGAAATAGGAAATTTAAAATCCATTTCCACTATTATAATTCTTTGTTTGTTATTCCTTGTTCCTCATTCTTTTGTTTATCTGTTCCTTGCTCTTGTTCTTGTGCTGCATATCTTTAAGCATTTTTACTTACAATCAGCATGAAGTATTATATCATAGCAGGTGAAGCATCAGGGGATTTGCATGGAAGTAATCTGATTAAAGAAATAATAAAACTTGATAATGATGCAGTTATGCGTTGTTGGGGCGGCTATTTGATGAAAGAGGCAGGGGGTGACCTGGTCAAACATTATAAAGACCTGGCCTTTATGGGTTTTCTGGAAGTGGTTCAAAACCTTCCTGCTATTTTAAATAATATTAAATTTTGTAAAAAAGATATAACAGCTTTTCAACCTCATGTAGTAGTGTTGATTGATTATCCAGGTTTTAATTTACGCATAGCCGAATGGGCAAAGGCGCAAGGTTTTAAAATCATTTATTATATATCTCCACAGGTTTGGGCGTGGAAAGAAAGCAGGGTAAAACTGATAAAAAAAGTGGTGGACAGAATGCTGGTGATCCTTCCCTTCGAAAAAGATTTTTATGAATTCAAATGGAACTATAAAGTAGAATACATTGGTCATCCGTTAGTGCAGGTAGTAAATGAATTCAAAGAAAATAATAAACAAAAAACTAACTTTAAAAAGCCCGTCATTGCATTATTACCTGGGAGTCGCAGGCAGGAAGTAGCACTAAAACTCCCGGTAATGCTGGAAACAGCTAAGTCTTTTCCTCAATATCAATTCGTTGTAGCAAAAGCCACGTCTTTAGATGACAGTTTCTATAATGAACTGCTGAAAAATTATCTTAATGTATCTGCTGTTAAGAATGAAACGTATAATATTCTGTCGCAATCTACAGCAGCATTAGTTACCTCCGGCACAGCCACCCTGGAAACAGCCTTGTTCAATGTACCGCAGGTAGTTTGTTATAAAGGTTCAGCTATTTCCTATCAAATTGCAAAACGGTTGATCAGGATAAAATATATTTCGTTAGTTAATTTAATTATGGATAGGGGGGTGGTAAAAGAATTAATCCAGGAGACGCTTACTGTGGAAAATCTGGTAAGAGAATTAGATTTAATCCTGAATAATAAGGACAGAGTTGCAGCCATAAAAAAAGACTATGAAGAGTTAAGAAATTTATTACAAAAAGATGGCAGCGCATCTAAAAAGGCCGCCAAACTGATTGTTGATTTTACATCAATTAGTTCTTCACAATTAGCTTAACAGCTAATATAATCAACGCAAGAATAAAAAGCAGGATGCTAATACGGTTTATCCCGTGCATATATTTTATCCACTGTGTTTTTGGCCGGTTAGGATCAGGCTTACGTATGTATAAATATTCCGCTAATTGTTTTATAACACTCATAAAAAAACTGTATCCTAAAGATACAGTTAAAACAAAAACACTACATAATTACAGTTAAGGTGCTGGTGTATGCCGGTTAGAATTTTGTTTTTTTAATGAAAGTCCGCGAACATTATAGCATTCAGGTGAATGTACAGTATTGGACAACTTCTTGTTGCATTTTCTTTTTTGAGTTTCTGCACTTTTAAAAAACCATCCACCTGCTGGATGGGAAATGGATTCAAATTGAATTAATAGTTTTTCGAAAAAAGTTTTCATTTTCAGGGGTATTAGGTTATTGGACTGTAAATCAACGCAAAAGTTGATGTTAATTTTCATATTTGCAAATCATTTGCAATTTTTTAAAAATAATGATAACTAAAAAAGACAATACTGAAGATAACGGGTCGGGCTGATGACGTTTACTTATAGTAATGGTAAATAACTTTATAATGATGCAGGGTCAGCTTCTCATTTGCTGAGTAAGCCGGACTATAAAAAAACATCAAATACAGTATGCGGTATAGAAGCATCAATAACTTATAAAAGTCACTTTTCAGGAAATGGCATCTTGCCCTTGCACGACATAGAGATGATCCCTGAATTAAATTGATAAATCACCCTTTGGGATATGATTGAAGCAAATTTTGGAACAGCGAAGAATATCAGGCCAAAAGAGTACTGCGTTGTCTGACAACCATACCCTAACGAACGATTGAAGCATATACGTTGAAATCATATAACTGAAATTACGAAATGCTTAAGTAAAAACCTTGCGCAACTCTTAGTGAATGATGGATATCAGGCAAGTCTGACTATGCAATCAGCAATAGAAATACAAAAGTACAAAAGTGCGAAAAGGAACGGTTATAGTATTGAGTGATCAGATGACTACAATAGACCTTAACATAAAAGCAAAAAACCCATAAGATCACTTACAGGTTTTTGCATTTTAAAAAGTTTTATAAATCTCTTCGTCTGCCTGTTACAGCATTATATATTACCAGTGCCAATACTGCACCGCCTGTGGCTACCAG
>JALZIY010000062.1 GCA_030860085.1 Bacteroidota bacterium
ATCATACACTGTGCCTTGCACTTTATATTGAGCAGAAGCAACATCCATAAACGAAAGTGCAATTGATAGCAAAAAAAATAATTTATGATGATAATTATTCACGCAGGAGCAAGTAACAAAACAAAATGTAAAAGCAATGGTAAAGTGGGAATAGAAAATCGGAAGACGAAATAAGAAGAACGAATACAAGTTTTGCGGCAAATCATTTATAATTTACATAGAATATGCAAACTCTTCATGATGAAAGATCTAAAGAAACCGATAGAGCTTTTTCGAAGCTACAGGAAAAATTTACAAAGCATTTCCAGGAAATTTTTTTAAATGATTTGGCTGAAAAAACAGTTGTTATTATACCAAGTCTCACATTGGACAGTGAAATGTTGAAAACTATAAAGGGGGTTATACATTATGAAGAACGACTGTTGTGCTTACTGATGCTGCTGCGTATGCCCCGGACGCAAGTTATTTACTTAAGCAGCGTCCCAATAGATAGCAGCATTATAGATTATTACCTGCACCTGCTACCCGGAATTACCGGCTATCATGCCCGCCAAAGACTTACGCTGCTAAGTTGTTATGATGCATCCCGTAAATCTCTAACTGAAAAAATATTAAATAGACCAAGGTTGATTAAACGCATTAAGGAACATATTAAATTTCCTGAAATGACTCACATGGCTTGTTTCAATGTAACTGATCAGGAAAAGCATTTGGCACTGCTATTGGACATTCCTATATATGGTTGCGATCCTAAGCTACTATATCTCGGCACCAAATCAGGTAGCAGGGGGATATTTAAAAAACTCGGCATACTAGTGCCTGATGGTATTGAAAACCTGCAAAACGAAAAAGATCTTGCGGCGGCACTTAGTCAGTTGAAAAGAAATAATCCTGCGTTACAAAAGGCAGTTGTAAAAACGAATGATGGTTTCTCTGGTGAAGGGAATGCAATTTTTTATTATGATGAAATAGACGCAACAAATGAAAATCTTGAAGCTATTATCAGCGATAGAATATCACAATCTCTTAAAGTTGTGGCATTAGATGTTAGCTATGAACAGTACATGCAAAAATTTAAAACTATAGGTGGCGTTGCGGAAGAGTTTGTAAATGGCGAGTATAAAGAATCACCGTCAGTACAATGCCGGACAAATCCTGGTGGCGATACAGTTATAATTTCAACACACGATCAGGTTCTTAGTGGAGAAAGTGGCCAGGTGTTTTTGGGCGCCACATTTCCGGCAAACAATGAATATAGCACTGACATATCCGTGATAGGAAAACTAATAGCTGATGAATTGCGGCAGCAGGGTGTTATAGGCAGGTTTGGTATAGATTTTATTTCTGTAAAACAAACGATTGGATGGAAACATTATGCAATAGAAATTAATCTGCGTAAAGGAGGTACTACTCATCCTTTTGAGATGCTTCAATTTTTAACCGGGGGAGAATTTAATTGGCACGAAAGTGTTTACACAATGCCGAACGGCCAGCAACGCAGCTACTTTGCAATGGATAATGTGGTAAGCGAAAAATACAAAGGCCTTACTCCCCACGACCTGATAGATATTGCTATGTGTAATGGAATACAGTATGACGGTGCAAGGCAGACCGGAGTAATGTTTCATATGATCGGTGCACTTTCTCAATACGGAAAATTGGGAATGGTTTGTATTGGCAAAACAATAGAAGAAGCAAAAGAATTTTATGCTAAAACAATAGAGGTGCTTGATAAAGAATGCAACAAGTTGTTTTAAAGTTGGTATAATCTTTTTTGAAGCCTATGTAGAAAATTTTCAATTTTTTTTAGGTGTTTGAAATTGTCGAGTGTTATTGCTATGAACGAAAACAAAAGATGTAATTAATGTTTTGAGCATCATATTTGACAGGAATGAAAGTTGATAATTAAGAAGGTTCAGCGAACACGGTACCTGATAATTTTTTCCATCACTCTTGGATAATGCTCATATTCCAATTGATGAATTCGCTGCGCTAATGTTTCCGGTGTATCACCAGGCAGCACATCGCAGCTTGCCTGGAAAATAATATCACCCTTATCATAATGCTCATCTACATAATGAACAGTGATGCCGGATTTTTTTGCTCCTGAGTTGATTACTGCTTCGTGTACTTTGTTTCCATACATACCCTTACCTCCGTATTTGGGTAACAGGGCGGGGTGAATATTAATAATGCGTTTAGGAAAAGCACTAATTAATGGTAATGGAATTTTCCACAAAAAACCCGCTAATACGATGAGATCAATTTTTACTTCTTGTAAAACCTGTAAGTAGGCATCGCCGTTAAAAAAACGTTGGCGGTCAATCAATAAACTATCAATCCCTTCTGTCTTTGCAATTTGTAAAACGCCAGCACCCTGTTTATTACAGACGATCAATGATACAGTTGCAACCGATGGAATTGATTTAAAATAATTAATGATCTGCTGCGTATTTGAACCAGTACCTGAAGCGAAAATAGCAAGACGTTTCTCGTTTGTACCCGTTTCTGGTTTCTGGTTTCTGGTTATTGGTTGTTCCTTGTTCGTTTCTTGTTGAGCGTTGAACATTGATAGTTGAACGTTGATAGTTTCTCCTTGTTCCTTGTTCTTTCTTCCTTGCTCCCCGTCCGACCGGGTCATCCGGGCGGGCTTGTTCATCTGTTCCTTTCTCTTCCGTCCCATCCTTCGTCCCATCTTTTTCAAATACATTCTAAAAAAAACAAATTGTCCGGTAGGTACACTAACTACCAACACCATTAGTGGCCAAATGAGTGTCACTACAATTAAATACACAGGTATGTAAATTGCAGGGGCTTCAATACCAACAAAACTCATAAACTTCTTTCCAATGTATCCGGTGAGGCTGCCCCCCACAGCAAAAGTAATCAGTATCAATACCAATCTCCAGCCGCTAACATTCCATTTATCCTGTAATTTTTTAAACATGAAGTGTGTAAGTAGCTTAATGAATGCTGTGGCTAAATTAGTTGTAATTGTATGGTGAAGGAGTGATCATTAAAAAGTTTTTTGTAATAAAAATTTTCAATTTATTTTTCATTATTGTAATTTATTTGACTGAAGAGATTACTCCTGCACAAAAATAAAATAGTCTGAAAAACAGTGCTGTAGCATGTTAAAAAAAAATTAACCGTTGTAACAAATTCTAACATTCCTGTCATATTTTTGCAACCGACTTAGGAATTTTTCCACTTTTTAGATTTCCAGCATCTATGATTTTTAAAAAGCCGTTAGCGCAAAAACTGGTACTGCTTGGTCTTTTTTTCTTATCCTTTTTTACTATCAATGCACAGGAGGGGAAACAGCTTTTTCAACAAAATTGCCAGAGCTGTCATGCTTTAGATAAAGACATAAATGGTCCGGCTTTGAGAGGTTTTCAGGATCGCGGGCCCTGGGCTGACCGGGAAGAATTGTATAAATGGATTAACAATCCAGCTAAATACATGGCAACAGATCCTTACACCAAAGGATTGCAGCAGCAATACGGCTCTATTATGCAGGCCTTTCCTACAATGACAAATGAGCAAATCGATGCTATTGCTGATTATGTGATAACTGCACCAGCAGCAGGTAGCGAAAAAGCTGCAGGCGACACAGGTGGCAACCCTTCCGCAGCCAGCGAGGAAGCTTCCAATCGTAATGCAGTCATTTTTGGTGTTATCTCTTTAATACTTGCTCTTATCACTCTTATATTAATGCAGGTAAATAATAACCTGAAAAAATTATCAGATGATAAAGAGGGTATCCTTCGTCCCGAACAGGTTCCCTTTTGGCGTAATAAAGTTTACATTGCCCTGGGGGCTATTATGTTTTTTATTGTAGGAGGTTATTTTGTAGGTAAGGGCGCTATTGGGCTGGGACGACAGCAAGGGTATAAACCAACTCAGCCTATTTATTATTCGCATAAAGTACATGCAGGCATTAACCAGATCAGTTGTTTATACTGCCATGGCAGTGCATGGGAGAGCAAGCATGCAGCTATCCCATCCCTCAATATTTGTATGAACTGTCATAAAGTAGTTACTACATATGAAAAAGGCCCGGAGCTTTTTGATGAAGAGGGTAATAAAATAGATGGAACAGCGGAAATAAAAAAGCTGCATGATTTTGCCGGGTTTACCCCCGGCCCCGGTGCTGTATGGGATCCGGCTAAAGCAAAACCTGTAGAATGGATAAAGATCCACAACTTGCCCGACCATGTTTATTTCAATCATGCCCAGCATGTAAATGCGGGAAAGGTGGCCTGTCAAACCTGCCATGGAAATGTTCAGGAAATGGATGTGGTAGAACAAAAAGCAGAGTTAAGCATGGGTTGGTGTGTCAATTGCCACCGCGAAACAAAAGTGAATTTTTATAACGGCAACGATAGCACCGGGAATAAATTTTATAGCATTTATGAGAAGTTTCATAATGATATAAAGAATGGAAAAATGGATAGTGTAACCGTAAATGATATTGGTGGTCTGGAGTGTCAGAAATGTCACTATTAATTAGCTGATTAGCTAATGTGGTAATGTGATAATTGAAGCATCGCATTTGAGAAGTCAAGGAATTAGCAAATTAGCACATTATCGAATTAGCACATTAGAAATTATCGAATTAGCACATTATGAACAAGTATTGGCAAAGTTTCGCTGAACTGAACAATAACGAACGCTTTCAAAAAGAGGCAAAAGATGAATTTAAAGAAGAGCTGCCTTTTGAAGATTTGGACGATAAAGGTTTGTTAGATGCGAAAACCCCACGCCGGGATTTTTTGAAATATCTTGGTTTTATCACTGCTGCGGCAACTCTTGCCGCCAGTTGCGAAGTGCCTGTACGCAAAGCCATTCCTTACGTAAATAAGCCAGAGAATATTACCCCTGGTGTAGCAAAATATTACGCCACCAGTTTTGTACAGGATGGAGAAGTAGTGCCGGTAATTGCCAAGGTAAGAGATGGCCGTCCTATTAAAATTGAAGGGAATGATCTTTCATCTTTGACAAAAGGGGGTACTTCTGCAAGGGTGCAGGCATCAGTTTTAGATCTATATGATTCACATCGTTTAACACACCCTAAGCGCAGGAACGGTAATAAATTTGATGAGATTCCAACCTTTGAGCAGTTGGATACTATGATAGGCAATGCCCTTGCAGGTTTGGGCGTGCTCCCTGTAGTATTACTGACCGAAACAATTGTTTCTCCTTCTACCAAACAAATAATTACTGATTTTTTAGGCAGGTACCCAGGCAGCCGGCATGTACAATATGATGCGGTTTCCTGTAGCGGTATGTTATTAGCCAATGAAGCAACATTTGGAAAAAGAAGTCTTCCTTCTTACAGCTTTGACAGGGCAAAAATTATTGTAAGTATCGGTGCGGATTTCTTAGGCACCTGGTTAAGCCCGGTCGAATTTAGCCGTCAATATGTTCAAGGTCGAAAGATAAATGAGGCTAATCCAACGATGAACAAACATTATCAGTTGGAAAGTTATCTAAGCATGACCGGTAGTAATGCCGATGAACGCTTTACACATCGACCGTCAGAAACGGGTATGGTGGCGATGGCTCTTTTGTCTGCATTAGGCGGAAGTGCACCCGCGGTAAATATTGCTGATGTAAAACTTCGCCAGGGCATTCAAAAAATAGCGGCCGATCTAAAAGCTAATAGCGGAGCAGCTTTGGTGGTTTGTGGTAGTAACGATCCTAACGTTCAAACGGTGGTGAATGCTATTAACAATGCCATTAGTGCGTATGGTTCTACAATCAATTGGGATACTCCTGTTAATATTAAGCAAGGCATTGATAAGGACATGGCTGAATTAGTAGCTGCCATGAACGCAGGGCAAATAGGCGCTTTATTAATCTATGGTGCTAACCCTGCCTATGATTATTTTAATCCTACTGCTTTTATAAATGGGTTGAAAAAAGTAAAGCTTACCGTTTCTTTTAATGAAAAGATGGATGAAACTACCGAGCTATGTAACTTTCTCATCCCCTCTCCGCATTATTTAGAAAGCTGGGGCGATGCCGAACCAAAGCAGGGTTATCTTTCTTTTATTCAACCAACCATTAATCCATTATTTAAGACACGTCCGTTCCAAACTTCTTTATTAAAATGGAGCGGTAACAATACAGATCATACTACCTGGTTCCGTCAATACTGGACAGGTAAATTAGGCGGGCAAACTGCATTTGATAAGGCCTTGCAGGATGGGATTGTTGAACCTGGGAATAGAACGAATGCCACCACCACAGGTATAAATACAGCAACTTCTACTGATACAATTAATACCAATACTTCAGTAATAAGCAATTTGCCGTCAACCGTCAACCGTCAACCGTCATCAATCAATAACAACGGATTAGAAGCTGCTATTACCCAATTAAGTGCTGCCCGCAAGAATGCAAAAAATGAAATTGTATTATACCAAAGCGTAGCTATGGTTAGCGGTAAACAATCTGGTAACCCCTGGTTGTTGGAGTTACCCGACCCGGTTACAAAATCTACCTGGGACAATTTTGCGATGATCTCATTAGCCAAGGCAAAAGAATTGGGAATTGAACTGGATACCGATTACGAATATTATATGGATAAGCCGGTTATTAAGTTAACTGCTAACAATAAAGAAATTTCATTGCCGGTATTGGTAATGCCAGGCATGCATCCTGATACGATTGCTGTAGCGGTTGGTTATGGCCGCAACGAAGCTTATGGACGAGCTTCGCATAAGGCGGGACAAAATGTTTTTGGTTTTGCCCGTTTTAATGGAACTACCGTTGATTATTATAATGATGTAACGGTTTCTGATAAAACATTTGGCAAGGGCAAAATTGCTCAAACACAAATACACGGATCTTACGAAAACCGTTTTGAAGTAGTAAGAGAAACAACAATGGCTTCTTTTAAAAAGTATCCTAACGAATTTCTCGAGTTCAGGCAAGAATTAGCAAAAGCCTATGCGCCTAAAGATGGGGATTTTAGAGGTAATCAATCAACACTTTATCAGCCGGATGATCATCCTCAGCCTGGGATAAAGTGGGGCATGTCAATAGACATGAACTCCTGTATTGGTTGTGGCGCCTGCGTGGTGGCTTGTCATGCAGAAAACAATGTGCCTGTAGTAGGTAAGAGTGAAGTATTGCGTTACCATGATATGCACTGGCTTCGTATCGACCGTTATTTTGTTACCGACGAAAAAAATCCCGATGATCTGAAAGCAGTCGTCTTTCAACCTATGCTTTGCCAGCATTGCGATAATGCGCCCTGCGAAAACGTTTGCCCGGTAGCCGCAACCATGCACAGTTCAGAAGGTTTAAATCAAATGGCGTATAACCGTTGCATCGGAACAAGATATTGTGCTAACAACTGTCCCTATAAAGTTCGCCGCTTTAATTGGGGAGATTATACCGGTGCGAGCACACATGGAGTTCTTGGCCCAAAGAGAGGTGTTGGAAAATTAGATCCCGTCGTGCAACAAATGAATGATGATCTTACCAGGATGGTATTGAACCCGGATGTTACTACCCGCAGCCGCGGGGTGATGGAAAAATGTAGCTTCTGTGTACAGCGTTTACAGGAGAGCAAGTTGAAGGCTAAGATGGAAAACAGGGAGCTAAAAGACGGTGATGTGGAATCTGCCTGTCAACAGGCTTGTCCAACCGATGCTATTGTATTTGGAAATGTAAATGACAATACGAGCCGCATCAGTCAAATGCGCAAGCAAAATCCGCAACGTACATTTTATGTAATTGAACAAATACATACGATACCAAACGTGAATTATTTAGCCAAAATCAGGAATACAGATGAAATAATTTCTAAAGAAGAGAACGGCGTTGAACATGCAAATCAAACTGAAAAGACAGGAACACCGGGTGGTGAGATGAAACCTTCGAACCCGCATTAGGAATTGGTAGATGGCAGTTCATAGATATAGATGATAGATGATAGATGACAGTTGACAGATGAAGATGATTGATGGTAGTGGAGTCGTTACTTTAAGATTTCTATGATCTATAAGATTTCTATGATCTATGAACAATAAAAAGTTGACAGCATA
>JALZIY010000071.1 GCA_030860085.1 Bacteroidota bacterium
AAGTAAAACAAGCGGCATACGCAATCCGTATTTAGGGGTGCAACATCCAAAATATAAAAGCGGCATGTTAGAGTGTGGCGAGACAAAAGATAGTTTAAATTTTATGAACAAGGTGGAGGCAAAAAAATAATATGCGATTTTGTGTTTTGTTCCTTACCATCTTTTCTTCTCTTACCGGCTTTACACAAGCTAAGTTTACTATCAATGGTTATGTGAGAGATAGCCTTACCGGGGAAACGGTTATTGGTGCAAGCGTTGCTGTTAACTCCATTGCCAAAACTATTGCCACCAACCAATATGGTTATTATTCCATTACGCTTGATGAAGGCGAATATGAATTAACCGCAGCGCATGTAACTTATTTTGCGGTCAGTAGAAAAATCATTCTCAATCAAAATCAAAAACTGGATATCCTACTGACTTCGAAAGCGGCTGCAATGGAAGAGGTGGTGGTGTATAGCCGTAGAAAAGATGCCAATGTGAGGAATGCACAGATGGGAAAGATTGATCTTTCCATGAATCAAATAAAAAATATTCCCTCGTTTTTAGGGGAAGTGGATATTATGAAAACGATACAGCTTTTGCCGGGTGTAAGAAATGCCGGTGAAGGGAATGCAGGTTTTTATGTTCGCGGTGGCGGACCAGACCAGAATTTAATTATCCTCGATGATGCGGTTGTTTATAACAGCGGGCATCTATTTGGTTTCTTTTCAATCTTCAATTCCGATGCAATAAAAAATACAACGCTGATCAAAGGCGGGATGCCGGCACAGTACGGAGGCCGTCTTTCTTCTGTGTTGGATATTGCTATGAAAGACGGTAACAGCAACGATTTTAGTGCTGAAGGTGGAATAGGACTAATTGCTTCAAGGTTATCCGTCCAGGGACCTATTGTAAAAGATAAATCCTCATTTATTATTTCCGGCAGAAGAACTTATATAGATGCTGTGGCCAAACCCTTCATTAAGAAAAGCAGTGATTTTTATGGTTCGGGATATTACTTCTATGATCTGAATGCAAAAGCTAATTATCGTTTTTCGGCAAAAGATCGTTTGTATTTAAGTGGTTATTTCGGGAGGGATGTATTTAAGTTCAATAATACCGAAAGATCATTCGGAGCTAATATTCCCTGGGGAAATTCCACCGCTACCTTACGATGGAACCATGTATTTGGCCCAAAGCTTTTTGCCAATACTACTTTGGTATATAACGATTACAATTTTAGTTTTTCCGCCGCACAGAATAATTTTGAAATTACATTGGCTTCCGGCATCAGAGATGGCAACGCAAAGATTGACTTTGATTATTATCCTTCACCACAACATAAAATAAAGTTTGGCGGACAATCAACTTATCACAAATTTGTTCCCAATGTTGTTTCGGGCCGCCAGGATTCTACCGTGTTTAAACCAAGTAATGAAGATGTAAAATATGCCCTGGAAAATGCTGCATATATACAGGATGACTGGGATGTAAGTGATAAAGTGAAGATCAATTATGGTTTGCGCTGGAGTAGTTTTTCGCAATTAGGCCCGTATAGAAAATACACACGGGATGAAGATCAGAATATATTGGACAGCACGATTTATAAAAACTTTCAACGCATAGTAAATTATAACGGCATTGAACCAAGAATTACTACCCGCGTTACTGTCAACGAAACTACTTCAGTTAAAGCGTCTGTATCACGGAATTTACAATTCATTCATTTGGTAAGTAATTCGGGAACAACCTTACCCACTGATCTTTGGGTGCCCAGTACATTCAGGGTAAAGCCGCAAATAAGCTGGCAATATGCTGCAGGCATTTTTAAAAACTTTAAGGACAATCAATATGAAACATCGTTGGAGGTTTACTATAAAGACATGCGCAACCAGATTGAATTTAAAGAAGGTTATCAACCCGGTTTAACCGATCCCGAAGCCGATTTTGTTTTTGGAAAGGGTTGGAGTTATGGGTCAGAATTATTTATTAATAAAGTGCGTGGAAGATTTACAGGTTGGATAGGTTATACTTTATCATGGACCTGGCGGCAATTTCCAAAATTGAACGGCGGCGAAAAATTTCCGGCAAAGTATGACCGCCGCAACGATCTTTCTTTAGTAGGCGTATATGAACTAAACGATAAATGGAAGTTGGGAAGTGTGTTTGTTTATGGAACAGGGAACGCTACTTCATTACCTGAACGTTTCTATATTATCAATGGTGTACTAACGCAGGAGTTCAGCAAGATAAATCAATACCGCTTAGCGCCCTATCACCGTTTTGATCTGTCGGCAACCTATTCACCTAAACCAAAGAAAATACGAAAAGTTCAAAGCCAATGGGTGTTTAGTGTTTATAATACTTACAGCCGCTTAAATCCTTATTTTGTTTATTTTGATCAATCCGGAAATCCCTATAATGGTAGCTTAACCGTAGAAGCCAGGCAGGTTTCACTGTTTCCAATTCTTCCTTCAGTTACATGGAATTTTAAATTTTAATGTTGATAAACGTAAAAAAAATTATCTTCTCGCCGCTAAAATGCACTTCATGAAAAAAATATTTTTATTTGTTAGTATCCAGTTTTTATTCTTATTTGTTTTTGCACAGAACGATGCGCCTGATACAGAAATGATGAAAAAGATCAGGCAGGAAGTGATGCATAATTCCAAAGTGATGGACATTGCTTTTCACTTAACAGATGTAAGTGGCCCACGGCTTACTGCTTCACCCGGTTATATGAATGCGGCCAATTGGGCAAAAACAATGTTGGCCGGCTGGGGTTTAAAAAATGCTGCATTAGAACCTTGGGGCGAGTTTGGAAAGGGCTGGCAGCAGGAGCGTAGCTATATAGCCATGACAAAACCCTATTACCAACCTTTTATTGGCGTGCCCCGTGCATGGACAGGAAGCACACCAGGAAATACAATAATGAAAGCAGAGATTGTTTTAATAAAAGCAAAAGACTCTGCAGAATTAATACAATATGCAGGCAAGCTGAAAAATAAAATTGTAATGACATGGGTGTCAGACACACTCCGTCCTTCTTTTACGCCTGATGCAAGTCGTCATGCAGATACTGCCTTAGCACGCATGGCTGCGGCTGTACC
>JALZIY010000094.1 GCA_030860085.1 Bacteroidota bacterium
TATTTGCATACAAAGCTTCAAAGGCAGTAGAGTGTTGTGCACCTAATTGACCGGCAGTTCCATTTGGCCCACGAAACACAATGGGACAGGAAATTTGTCCCCCACTCATGGCTAACATTTTAGAGGCTGTGTTTAGGATTTGATCTAAGGCAAGTACAGCAAAATTCCATGTCATAAATTCAACAATAGGGCGCAAACCATTTTGTGCAGCTCCAACTGCAACCGCTGTAAAACCTAATTCAGAAATAGGTGTGTCAATGACACGCCTTGCACCAAACTCAGCCAGCATGCCCTGGCTAACTTTGTATGCGCCATTATATTCAGCAACCTCCTCTCCCATCAAAAATACCCGGTCATCACGGCGCATTTCTTCATTCATTGCTTCACGTAAGGCTTCACGAAATGGAATCTGTCTCATGTATAAGTATTAGGCGGGGCAAAATTAGCAGAGTGTCTGCATAAAACCTAAAATGAAAAATGCAGTAATCGCTTATTAGCTGGCTAATGAATTGCATATTCATAAATATGGATACAACGCAGATCATCGGTTTAACAGCAGGGATGCTTACTGCAAGTTCTTTATTGCCTCAATTAATAAAAACAATTAAGAAAAAAGAAGCAGAGGAAATTTCATTAGTAATGCTTTTGGTATTACTCTCCGGTATTTCTTTATGGATAGTTTATGGAATTAAAAGAAACGACTTTCCCATTATTGCGACAAACTCGTTTTCGTTATTGCTAAATATAATTATGATTGTGCTGCGAATTAAATACAAGCGCTAGGTGAGCTAAGAGAAGAAAAAAGAGAAAAGGAGATAAAGAGAAAAAGTATGATAGCTCCTTTCCATCTTTTTCCTCTTAACCAACTCAATTTCGATAAATATTTTATTGTCCCGCGTTGAAACCTCGAAACTCAACCCAGATTTATAAATTTTTATTATAGTTGGGATACAGAAGAAAAGAAAATCATAAATCTTCTTTCCCTCTTTTTCTCCTCTTAGCCCCTTAACCAACTCTTTCAATCACCATAGCAGAAGCCCCGCCGCCGCCATTGCAAATACCTGCTGCTCCGTACTTGCCGTTATTCTGTTTTAAAATATTAACCAATGTAACAATAATGCGGACACCACTGCAGCCCAACGGATGCCCTAAAGAAACTGCTCCGCCATTTACATTTACTTTAGCAGGATCAAGGTTCATTTTTTTTGTGTTTACAATACCTACTACACTAAAGGCTTCATTCAATTCTACAAAATCAATATCAGTCATTTGCAAACCCGCTCTTTTTACGGCAATAGGTAAAGCAATGCTTGGTGTAGTGGTAAACCATTCAGGTTCCTGTTCTGCATCTGCATAACCTCTTAAAACAGCCAATGGTCTAATACCTAAACCATCTGCTTTTTCCTTGCTCATTAAAACTACTGCTGCAGCACCATCATTCATAGTGCTGGCATTAGCGGCTGTTACAGTTCCTTCTTTACCAAAGGCTGGTTTTAATGAAGCGATCTTATCAAACTTCACATTCCAGGGTTCTTCATCTTTTGATACAATAACAGGATCTCCTTTTTTTGAGGGAATTTCAACCACAACAATTTCATCATTAAATTTTCCTTCTTCCCATGCGGCCTGGCTACGTTTATAGCTCTCAGTGGCAAAGGCATCCTGATCTTCCCTGCTGACGTTATTTTCCAGTGCAGTAGCATCAGCCGCACAACCCATTGCATAATTATTGTAACAATCTGTTAGACCGTCTTTCGCCAATCCATCAATCATTGAACTGTTGCCGTATTTATTACCCCAACGCAGATTTTCAACATAAAAAGGAACATTACTCATACTTTCCATTCCACCTGCCACCACTACATCTGCATCGCCTAATAAAATACTTTGGGCCCCTTGGGCAATTGCTTTCATTCCACTGGCACAAACTTTATTCACTGTTGTACAAACAACATTGTCTGGTAACCCGGCATATTTAGCTGCCTGCCGTGCAGGTGCCTGGCCAAGATTTGCCTGTATTACACAACCCATCAATACTTCGTTCACTTCGTTAGGAGAAATACCTGCTTTTTCAACGGCAGCCTTAATAGCAACCGCACCCAATTTTGTAGCAGAAACATCTTTTAATACTCCCCCGAATGAGCCAATGGGAGTACGGACAGCAGATACGATATAAACTTCTTTCTTCATATAAATTATTTGCGGCGCAAAGATAAGGTGAGTTGTAATTTATTATGGTTGTTCAATTGTTATACCTTCTCAATGAAAATCATCTTATGGTTAATCGATTGTTGTTGCCTATGCATCTCCTATCATCTCATTGAGCAAAAATTCAAAACTATCTTTGTTTATATGCCTCAATCTTTTCTTACTGCAGAATGGCGTAATCTTTTAATGGCCAATTATCAAATAGAACCTTCCATCTTACAAAAATATTTGCCTTGCGGTACAGAGCTCGATAGTTTTAATGATGTTCACTACGTAAGCCTTGTTGGTTTTCTTTTTAAAAACACCAGGCTTAAAGGTTTATCCATTCCTTTTCATCGACATTTCGAAGAAGTAAATCTTCGTTTCTACGTCCGGCATAAAGATGAGGGTGTCTGGAAGCGTGGAGTTGTATTTATAAAAGAGATTGTTCCACAGCGCATGCTCACCTTTGTTGCCAACCATATTTACAACGAAAAATATTCTACCCATCGCATGAAGCATATCTGGAAAAATGATGGAAATAATTTGGAGGTAGAATATTACTGGAAAGTTAGAAGGGATTGGAACTATATCAAAGCAGTGGCTGATCTCAAAACGGTGAGTGTAAAGAAAGATTCAGAAGAAGAATTTATTACTGAGCATTACTGGGGATATACATTTGTTTCGAATAACTGCACAGGTGCATATGAAGTAACCCATCCAAAGTGGAATATTCATAAAGTAAGGAGCTATCAAATAAAATGCAATGTAAAAGAACTTTATGGGGATGATTTTGTGAACGCCTTAGCTCAGGAGCCGGCTTCTGTTTTCCTTGCAGAAGGTTCTTTAGTTAACGTGATGGGAAAAACTAAAATATACAAAGCAATTTTTTGAGGAGATGATAAAGAAGCACTATTCATTAATAATTATCGGCGGGGGCCCTATTGGTATTGCCTGCGCATTGGAAGCAGGGAAGCATGATTTAGATTACCTTATCATTGAGAAAGGAACTGTTGTTAATTCCCTTTATAATTACCCGGTAAACATGACTTTTTTCTCGACATCCGAACGATTAGAAATTGGAAATGTTCCCTTTGTTTCAAATAATCCAAAACCAAACAGGAATGAAGCCCTCGAATATTACCGGCGTGTTGCTGCGGATAAAAAAATAAATATTCATTTATTTGAAGAAGTTAAAGATATAGTGCTGCAAAATATCAATGGACAGGTGCAAGAAGTTACCTATTCAGTTACCACCTCTAAAAATTCTTATACTGCAAAACATATCATTATCGCTACCGGTTTTTATGATATTCCTTACCTGTTGAATGTTGCGGGGGAAGAATTGCCTAAGGTTAAACACTATTATAAGGATCCGCATTTGTATGCATTTCAGAAAGTGGCAGTAGTTGGTGCAAATAATTCGGCTGTTGATGCAGCATTAGAAACCTGGCGTAAAGGTGCAGAAGTAACAATGATTATTAGGCAGACTGGGATTGGAGACCGCGTAAAATATTGGGTGAAACCTGATATTGAAAACCGCATTAAAGAAGGATCAATAAAAGCATATTTTAATTCTGTTATAACTGAAATAAGAGAAAAGGAAATTGATATTCTTACGCATGAAGGATCAGTAACTATTCCAAATGATTGGGTGCTGGCTATGACGGGTTATCAACCGAACCTTTTATTTTTAAAAAAGATCGGAATAGAATTGTGCAATGATGAAGTGATGAAACCAACCTATAGCGAAGACTCTCATGAAACCAACCAAAAGAATATTTATCTCGCGGGTGTTATTTGCGGAGGGATGAATACACACCGGCTGTTTATTGAAAACTCAAGGGAACATGCTACTAAAATTATTCAAGTCATTAAGATGAAAGGGCCCGATAATATCAAATGAATTTTAAACGACCAAACACGTCAGAAATATTCCTGTGAAACGTATTTAAAAAGCTGAAATTATTCCTCTTCTTTATTAGAAACCATTGATAATCTTGTAAACTCTGAGCCATTAAATATTTTGGCAAATTCAAGATTTTTTGATTTTTGCCAATGCTCTAAATTGGTTTTATTTACAATGCGCCAGAAGTTTTTTGATTTTAAATCGGAGTAATCATTTGCTTTAACAATAAAGCCACGGATTGAATTTCTTTTTTTAAAATCAATCTTCATTGATTTGTTTGGAACTAAATCAGCTTCTACAAACTTTTGTATTTGTTCTATTGTCATAAAAATGAAGGTAATAATTTAAGGCTAAAAAAACCGTTAAAAAATTGCAATTGCGTTTTTTATTCCATAAATAGTGGTATATGATTATAAAGATTGATTAAGTATTTATGACCAACTTAATATAAGAACAAAATTTCTCACTGAAAAACATGACAGAATATCGCAATTGTCCAAAAAAATTTAAATCCTGTCAAGGCCTTTGCAATAAAGCACCTTAAGCCGCCACTAATTTAGGGAGGAAGTTGGAGGTGAGGTCTTACCAGATTCTTCACCGGAGAAAACCTACTCTTTACCGATAAAGTATTTACCCTCTACCTATCTGCTATTGACCTTATTACTACCCTTTCATTTCTTTGTTGAAAATTTAAATAATGCATCACAGACATTTTCATACAGGGCGTGGTCACATTTGGGCGGGCTTTTTCTTATTGGTTATTGGAGCTTTCTTGCTAATGCGGGCGGGGGGCGTATTCTTACCTGACTGGTTATTTACCTGGCCGGTGCTACTTATTGCTATTGGAATTTTTATTGGCTTAAAGCATCAATTCAGACAGCCTGGATGGATAATACCCATCTTGATTGGCGTTATTTTTTTTATAGACCGGCAATTACCAGGTATCAACATGCGTCCGTTTATTGCACCCATTATCATTATTACTATAGGCCTTTTTTTTATTCTGCGTCCAAAATTCAGACGCTCTAAAAATATAGAAGGTGAACGGGAGTCGGTGTCATTTGGAGAAAGAGTAATAGAAGAATCTGGTTTTGAAAATAGTCAGGAGATTTTCAATGACAAGAGAGATTTTTTGGATGCCATTTCCGTTTTTGGTGGTGTAAAGAAAAATATTATGACAAAGACCTTTAAGGGAGGTGATATAATAAACTTTATGGGCGGATCTGAAATTAATTTAACCCAGGCAGATTT
>JALZIY010000101.1 GCA_030860085.1 Bacteroidota bacterium
CCTCCCTGCTGGTAAAACAGCCGAATTATTAAATGAGCTTCCTGCAGATGACCGTACTTCTTTTTTGGAAGAACTTCCTTCTGATGTAGTTCGCGAACTTATTAAACTTTTAAATCCCGAAGAAAGAAAAATCACCCTCTCATTATTGGGCTACCCGGAAAATAGTGTGGGCCGTTTAATGACACCCGACTATGTATATGTAAATGAAAATAATACGGTGGCTGAAGTGCTGAATATTATCAGGAAGGTTGGGAAAAATAGCGAAACCATCGATGTAATCTATGTGATCAATGAAAAAGGCGAACTGCTTGACGATATAAGAATACGGGAATTTATTTTGGCAAGCCCCGGCCAAAAAGTAAGCGAACTGATGGATGAAAGGGTTATTTCCTTAAATGCATTTGATGACCAGGAGGTAGCCAATGAAGTTTTTAAAATGAATAATCGTGTGGCGCTGCCGGTTGTAAGCAAGGGCAATAAATTATTAGGCATCGTAACCATCGATGATGTGCTGTGGGTGGCTAATGAAGAATTTAGCGAGGACATACAAAAAATTGGTGGTACAGCAGCGCTTGATCAACCCTATCTGGAAATGCCATTGATAGCGCTTTTTAAAAAACGTGTAGTGTGGCTGATGGTACTTTTTGTTGGTGAATTAATGACCATTTCAGCCATGCGGCAGTTTGAAGATGAAATAGCCAAGGTCGTTATACTTGCTACTTTTATTCCCTTAATTATTTCCAGTGGCGGCAACAGTGGCTCCCAGGCTGCCACACTTATTATACAGGCTATGGCTTTGCGGGAAATAAGCATTGCAGACTGGTGGCGTATTATGCGCCGCGAAATTTTTTCCGGGTTATTATTAGGCACTACACTTTGCATCATGGGTATTGGCCTTATTTTTCTCTGGCATTTTTTCTCCGATGCTTTTGGGATTTATTATATAAGCATTGCATTTACCATCGGCCTTTCGTTGATAGGCGTTGTGCTTTGGGGCACACTAGTCGGTTCCATGTTACCCTTAATACTTAAAAAACTGGGCGCTGATCCTGCCGCTTCTTCCACGCCTTTTGTTGCTACACTGGTTGACGTTACCGGCCTGATCATTTATTTTTCAATGGCCTTTGCTATTTTGAGCGGAAAGTTGTTGTAGGAGGTTTGGAAAATCTAATGCTTTTATTAATGAATCGACTACTAATAATCTTGAGTTTGTTTATTATTTGTTTATCAATAATACTATTGCTCACGACTTTACAGAAATATGAATTAAGTAGAACGAAGAACTTTGTATTGGTAACCATACAAAAACTTCCTGATTGTAACAAGGGGTATAAGAATAAGTTTCTTAGTATAGATTACAACGGCATAACATATACCTTCAGAACTAAATGTAAATATGTACAGCATTTACAAGAAGGTCAGCAACTATCAATGCTTCACAATTCAGGAACAGACATTTTTATATTTAAAGAACAAAACATAAAGCATGAATTAATAGCATTGACAATTTTGGCTTTGATAGGAATTTTGTGTTTGATTTTGGATTTTAAATTCAAAAAACAAAAAACTTAGTGTAAACCCAGCTTCTTGACTTACACACTCTAAAACTATCATCCACCAACGATCAACTACCAACTCTCTTACCCTTCCAATAAACCCTTCAATCTTTCAACAACCTTATCTCCATTAGGAAGCATAGCCGCTTCCAGCCCCATATTCAAAGGCACGGCGGGTAAATTTAATGCGCCCAATACATCTACAGGAGCATCCAGCCATTGAAAACATTGTTTTGAAATGCGGCCTGCAAAGGCTTCTGCAAAGGAATTATTTTGTTGTTCTTCGGTCAGCACCAGGCATTTGCCATGTTTTTTTACGGTTGAAAAAATCAAATCCTCATCCAGGGGAAATAAGGTACGCAGGTCAATAATTTCTATCCGGCCAAGAAATTTTTTAGCCGCAGCTTTCGCCCAGTAAACACCCATCCCATAAGTGATGATGCAGGCGCTTTCACCATTATCAAT
>JALZIY010000067.1 GCA_030860085.1 Bacteroidota bacterium
TTTAAGAGATTTGAAAAAAATAAATTAGTCTAACAGAAAAGAACCTTTGATCCGGTAAGCCAGTTAATAGATTGAAATAATATTCCGGATTATTAATAATAGAAATTTTAAACCTTTCTGTTATTCCGAGCTTTTTTACGAGTGGTGTACCTGAGTAAACTGATAACTACATAATTATTTTATCAACCCTGCTTTTAAACTAATCTCTAACATCTTATCTAACGGTTTTTTTGCCTTTAACCGTAACTCTTCATCCATTAAAATTTCCGGCTGCTCGTACTTCATGCATAAATACACTTTTTCCAACGTGTTTCTTTTCATGTGTGGGCAGTCGTTACAAGCGCAACTATTATCCGGTGGTGCCGGAATGAAGGTCTTGTCCGGAGCCTGCTTCATCATCTGGTGGATTATGCCTGCCTCTGTTGCCACTATAAATTCTTTTCCGGGGTCTTGCTTCGCAAATAATAATAACTGGGTTGTTGAGCCTATAAAGTCAGCTATCCGCAATACAGGTTCTTCGCATTCGGGGTGAGCTATTAGTTTAGCGTTTGGATGGCGCACTTTTAACCGGGTAATTTTTTCGAGGCTGAATATTTCATGCACCATGCAGGCGCCATTCCACAACAACATATTCCTTCCCGTTTCTTTGTTGATCCAGGCGCCTAAATTTTTATCTGGAGCAAAAATTATCTTTTGCTCTTTCGGAAAACTTTCTACAATTATTTTAGCGTTAGAACTCGTGCAAATAACATCTGTAAGTGCTTTAATACCCGCGCTGCAATTGATGTAAGAGATCACAACATGATCGGGGTGTTGCTCTTTGAATTTTTTAAATAATGGCGGCGGACAACTTTCACTTAACGAACAACCGGCTTTCAAATCAGGAATTACCACTTTTTTTGAAGGATTTAAAATCTTAGCGGTCTCTGCCATAAAATGAACACCTGCAAAAACAATTATGTCTGCTTCAGTTCTCTCTGCCTGTTGGGCCAAACCGAGGCTATCACCAATATAATCAGCAATATCCTGTATATCGGGCTCCTGGTAAAGGTGTGCAAGGATGATAGCTTTCTTTTCTTTTTTTAAAGTTTCTATCTCTGCAAAAAGATCAAGCGTTGGATCAATATAAATATCCAAAAATCCTTTTTCATCTAAATCGTTTTGCGTAGCTGTTAACATTTCTGTGTCCATGTAATAATATATAATATTCTATATTTTTAAAAGAAGTCTATTACTATTAAGGGTGTGAATTGGTGGATAAAATTTATTTTATAAAAATACCCGGCATAAATTTTAGTCGGTTATTCACAACTATAATTTGTTTTACACAATAAAGTTATAATAGATAATAAACTTATTGCCTGTTTTAACATGGGTGTTAATTACCTGGTAGGGGATAAATAAATATCACATCATCAAATTAATAGTTGTGAGTTTGGGTAGAACAAACAGTGAGTAACGCACAAAACTTAAAAAGTAAATGTGAAATTTATTCTTACCATCCATTAACACACGTTTCCTTGTTGTTTCACGTAGGGTTATCCCCAGATAAATTTGCTGAACTAACATGAAATTTAAGCAACTGCTTTTATTTTTCTCCGGAGTTCAGATTTTTAAAGATTTATTAAAATGAAATCTTAATTAAAAACTTGTTATAAATCCGCCTCTCAAACCAGTTCTACCCTGCTAAAACCGTAGGCGATACCTAATTTCCTTATTTTTGCTGCCTGTTTTTTTTAAAACAATCTTTCCTATGTCAGTAATTCAAAGTATCAGGGATAAATATGCCCGTTGGGCCGTTGCAGCAATCGTTATATCATTACTTGGTTTTATTTTAATGGATGCCTTTGCAGGCCGCAGCAGTTTTGGCAGCAGCTCCACGACAATTGGAAAAGTAAACGGGAGGGAAATAGATATAGTTGACTTTGAGCGCAAAGTAAAAATGCAGGAAGAAATGGCGCAACAGCAAGGATACGATATGGGCGAGGCGGGCCGTCAGCAAGTGATTGAGAGTGTATGGAACGGCGAAATTACCCAGACATTAATGGAAGAGCAGTTTGAGGAGTTAGGAATTTCTATTGGAAAAAAAGAGATCAACGATCTGCTGTTTGGTTCCAATCCTCCACCTGATCTTAAACAGCGCTTTACCGATGAAAGTACAGGCCAGTACAATGCACTTGCCGCACAACAATTTATTAATGGAGTAAAAAGCAGCGGAAAACCTGAGGATAAGGCGCAGTTAAATGATTACGTCATTAATTTAGAATTAAACCGCAAAACAGAAAAATATACTTCCTTATTAACCAATAGTATTTATTACCCTAAATGGTTTATTGAAAAACAAATGGCAGATAATAACCTGATTGGGCAGGCGTCGTATGTTTCTATACCATATTCCACTATTTCAGATAGTGCAGTAAAAGTGAGCGATGATGAAATAAAAAAATATATTAACGATCACAAGGAAGATTTTGAGCAGAATGAAGAAACCCGATCCATTAATTATGTTATTTTTAATGCAGCGCCAACAGCTGCAGATAGCTCCGCTGTCAGGACACAGGTGGAAACGTTAAAAGCACAATTTTTAGCAACGACAGATCCTGCTTCTTTTTTAGCACAACAAGGCAGTTCCATAGAATATTACGATGCATACGTAGGGCAAGCTAAAATTCAGGTGCCAAATAAAGATTCTGTTTTTGCTTTACCTAATGGTGGCGTGTTCGGCCCTTACCAGGATAATAAAAGTTTTGTATTGGCAAAAAAAATTGATGAAAAAATGTTGCCCGATTCCGCCAAAGTAAGGCACATTCTAATTCAAACAGCCAATCCGCAAACCGGGCAGGTAATGTTGGAGGATAGCACAGCCAAAAAAAGAATTGATAGTATAGACCTTGCTATAAATAATGGGGCGAATTTTGATACCCTGGCCAAACAATTATCTGATGATAAGGGTAGTGCGGATAAAGGCGGTGTTTATGACTATTTCCCGCAGGGCCAAATGGTAAAAGCATTTAATGATTTTGTTTTTGAAGGGAAGACCGGTGACAAGAAAGTAATAAAAACTGAATTCGGTTATCACCTGATTGAAATACTGGGACAAAAACCCCCTCAACCACATTATAAAATAGCCTACATGGCTAAGGAAATTGCGCCAAGCACCGAAACCGATAATGCTGCAAGTAGCCAGGCAAGTCTTTTTGCAGGAGAAAGCCGCGATTTAAAAGCATTCAATGCCAATTATAATAAAAACCTAAAGAATAAAGGACTCAATAAATTGGTAGCTACAGATATTAAACCGGGCGATTATTCTATAACCGGTTTAGGAACCTCACGTCCTTTAGTAAAGGCAATTTTTGCAGCAGACAAGGGCGATGTTATTCAACCCGAAAGAGTTGGAGAGACCTATGTAGTGGCCACGGTTACGGAAATAAATGAAGAAGGCTTACAGGGTGTGAATACGGCCAGAGCTATAGTTGAACCTATTTTACGTAATGAAAAAAAGGCTGATCAAATAAGGCAAAAATTAGGAAAGATAACTACATTAGAAGCTGCCGCGGCTGTGGTTAACCAACCTGTTCAAAACGCAGACAGCTTACGTTTTTCGGGGGCTAACGCTGTTTTTGGATTTGAAGGAAAAGTAATAGGCGCAGTATTTAATCCAGCGAATAAAGGCAAAGTAGTGCCAGAGCCAATTGAAGGCCAGGCAGGTGTGTATATATTACGTGTACAAAATATTGGTGCAACGGCTATTGACAATGCCAATATTGAAATCCAGCGTCAAATGATGCAAATGCAGTCCAGACAGGCAATGATGCAACGGTCCCCGGCAGAAGTATTAAAAGAAGCTGCTGATA
>JALZIY010000116.1 GCA_030860085.1 Bacteroidota bacterium
GATTAAAGAAGTGCGGGTATGCAACGCAACAGAAGGTCAACAAAAAAATAAAGTTGACTAAATAAAAATCATTTTTAAAGAATGTGGAAATATGGCAAGAATTATAGGAGTAGCCAATCAAAAAGGAGGTGTGGGTAAAACCACTACCGCTATTAACCTTGCGGCAAGCCTGGCAGTGCTTGAACATAAAACACTTTTGATTGATGCGGACCCACAAGCAAACAGCACTACGGGTGTAGGTTTTGATTTGCATAATGTAACGCAAAGTCTTTACGACTGTATGGTTAATAATACATTGCCGTGTGATGTAGTTTTAAAAACAGCGATACCTTATTTATACCTGATGCCCTCACATATTGATTTGGTGGGTGCAGAAATAGAAATGATAAATTATCCGAATCGTGAAATGGTGTTAAAGGGTATAGCATACTCGTTGCGGGATGATTATGATTTTATTATTATTGATTGTTCTCCCTCATTAGGCCTTATAACGGTAAATGCTCTAACTGCAGCGGATTCAGTAATTGTCCCTGTTCAGTGCGAATTTTTTGCGCTTGAAGGTTTAGGTAAATTATTGAATACTATCAAGATCGTACAAAGCAGGTTAAATACATTACTGGCCATTGAAGGTATTTTAATGACCATGTATGATAGCCGCCTTCGCTTATGCAACCAGGTAGTTGGTGAGGTGCGTCGCCATTTTGAAGACTTGGTTTTTAACACTATCATTCATAGAAATGCAAGATTAAGCGAAGCGCCAAGTGTAGGCAAACCGGTAATTTTGTATGATGCCAACAGCAAAGGATCAATGAATTACCTGAACCTGGCAAAAGAAATTTTACAAAAGAACAATATGACAAAGATTGCCCAGGCAGAAAGGACGATGGAGATGTAAATATGCGTTAAGAGTTAGCAATTTTCATTTCATTTCATCGACTTATTAGTTCAATGCTGAACTTTGAATTCACTAAAATTGTAAATGAGCTCTCCTAAACAAAATAAAGAAGCATTAGGTAAAGGGATACGATCGCTCTTGCAAAGCATCGATACTGATTTAAAAACATCAATCGGGGATCTGAAACCTAATGCATTACAGGAAGCGGCGGGTGCATTTCGTATTCCGATTGAAAACGTAGAGCCAAATCCAATGCAGCCAAGACGTGATTTTGACGAGCAGGCATTGCAGGAATTAGCCACATCTATAAAATTGCATGATATTATTCAGCCTATAACAGTAACAAAATTACACGGTAATAAATTTCGTCTTATTGCCGGTGAACGCCGTTGGCGTGCAGCAAAACTGGCAGGGTTAAAAGATATTCCCGCTTACGTGCGACAGGCAAATGACCATGAATTATTAGAGCTCGCCTTGCTGGAAAACCTGCAACGTGAAGATTTGAATGCAATGGAAATTGCATTGAGCTATAAAAGAATGATGGATGATTTAAATCATACACAGGAACAGGTGGCTGAACGAATGGGAAAAGATCGCAGCACGGTTACCAATTATATTCGTCTATTAAAATTGCCACCGGATATTCAAATAGCTGTACGCAATGGTGAGATAAGTATGGGACATGCACGCGCATTGATAAATGTGGATACCATCGATAAACAGTTATACATTTTTGATGAAATAAAAACGAAGGGGTTATCTGTCAGGCAAACAGAAAACCTCGTAAGAAATTTTTATAAAGAGCCGGGTGACAAAAAGGGTAATAATAGTTCGCTACCCCCAACATATAAAAAAATTGAGGATAAGCTTGCCTCCCATTTTAGTACAAGAGTTATTTTACGACATAGTAAAAAAGGCAGTGGCCAAATAACTTTTGATTACTACTCCCTGCAAGAATTAAACAAATTGCTGGATCAAATGAATGTTAGCATTGACTAAAAGCAAACTATATTTTTTACTGACGTTATTTTTCTGTGTGCTTGCCACAACAGAAGTTGATGCACAAAAAATTCTTGATTCAACGGGTAAACAAATAAATATTGATACCGTCTCCACTGATAAAAAAATTGATTCTGTTTTATTAAGTCATTCGCCCAGAAAAGCTGCTATTCGCTCAGCCATAATACCGGGTTGGGGACAGGCTTACAATCGACGATACTGGAAGATCCCGATTGTTTACGCTGCACTTGGTACAACTGCCGGTGTTTTTGTTTATAATATTAAAAATTACAGAGACCTGCGGTTTGCTTACCAGGCAAAGTACAAAGCCTCTTTACCGGCAGGTCAGCGAGATTCTATAGACTTTTTTAAAATAAAACCAGAGTTCATAAACCTTGACGCGGAATTTCTGAGATACAACCGTAATGAGTTCAGGCGGAATGTAGATTACACCGTGCTTGTTTTTATTTTATTGTGGGGGTTAAATGTAGTTGATGCCACCGTGGATGCGCATTTAAAAACTTTTGATGTAAGCCCTGACTTAAGTTTTAGATTAAAACCTGGCTACAGTGATTTAGCAAAAACAAATGGCATAAGCCTGGTGCTTCTCTTCAAATAAATACTATGCTGATTGCATTAATTGGATATGGGAAAATGGGTAGAATGATTGAAGAAGTGGCCGGGCAAAAAGGACACGGAATTATTCTTAGAATCAGCAGTTCAAATAAAGGAGATTTGAATTACGAAAACCTTTCTAAAGCAGATATAGCCATTGAATTTACCACCCCGGATGACGCGTACGAAAACGTGAAAAAATGCATTGATCTTGGCGTCCCCGTTGTTAGCGGTTCCACAGGATGGAATAAAAAATTGGTTGAAATAACACATTATTGCAGTGAACAAAACGGGTCTTTTTTACATGCAAGTAATTTCAGTATTGGCGTCAATATTTTTTTTGAAATTAATATACATTTAGCCCGGTTAATGGCTTCTCAGCATGAATATGATGTTAGAATTAAAGAAATTCATCACACGCAAAAAAAAGATGCTCCGAGTGGAACCGCCGTTACGTTGGCTGTACAAGCGCTTGGCCAACTTGAATGGAAAAAAACCTGGATCAATAATTCCACAGATGATAAAACGGCATTGCAAATTATCAGTGAGCGTACAGATCCTGCTCCCGGAACGCATCATGTAAAATATAGTTCGTCCATAGATGATATTGAAATTGTCCACACCGCTCATAGCCGCATGGGCTTTGCATCGGGCGCTGTGCTCGCCGCTGAATATGTTTATAAAAAGAAGGGCGTTTTTTCAATGAAAGATGTGCTTTCTTTTTAAATTGTTTTTAGATTAATACTTAAGTATAACTAAATAATAACCGATTTATTGAAAGAGAGTAATCTATTTTCGAAAAGGTATTTTTTATGGTTTTTTTTATCATTAACTCCACTTTCCATACTTTCCGGCTATCTTTTATCAAAAGCTTCATTGATCGGACGTACGGGCATAAATTTATTTTACAAGGAATATAAGTTTTTGAAAGTGTGGTGGCAGGGAGCCTTGGTCGTATTCATCATATGGACGATCTTAGCTATCATTCTTTACATCATACAAAATAAAACTTCTAAACAAAAATCCGTGACTATTTATGTAGTCACCCTGGTCTTGGGTGCTATAGGTATATAC
>JALZIY010000142.1 GCA_030860085.1 Bacteroidota bacterium
TCAACAAAATTGCATCGCAATGAAAGATTGAAAGGAGGATGTTGCTGACTTTCGGGATAATCAAAAGTTCCCAATAATACATCCGGAACTTCACGGCCATCTTTCCAATACCGCAGGCCGCCCGAAGCATAAATTTTATTAGGCCCTAATGAGTTTGTGATGAAATGCAAGCTTGAAAAAAGATGTACAAAAAGATCTCCCGACATTCCTGTTCCGTAATCACGATAATTTCTCCACCTGAAAAATCGCGTGGCATCAAATGGGCGTTTGGTGGTATTACTTATATATGTTTCCCAATCAACATTGGCATGCGATGCATCTGCAGGAATTGGATATTGCCAGGCACCGGTGGGAGAATGGCGTGCCCAGAAACCTTCTGCATAATTTAATTCACCAATAGCTCCATCTTTCAATAATTGCTTTGCTTTTTCATTGCCGAGTGAAGAAACTCCCTGGCTGCCCACCTGGAAAATTTTTCCTGTTTCTGTTTGTGCTTTTATTACCGATGGTCCTTCACCAATAGAATGTACCATTGGTTTTTCGCAATACGCATGTTTGCCCGCCCGCAGGGCATCTATTGAAATTTGTTTATGCCAATGATCGGGTGTAGCAATAATTACAGCGTCAACATCTTTGCGGTTTAATATTTCTTTATAACTACGTGTAGTAAACAAGTCAACTCCCCAACGGCTTTTTGCTTCCTTTAAACGGCCATCATAAAGATCGCAGGCTGCTACTAACTTTATTCCCGGCACCTGCAGCGCTGTTAATGTATCCTGAACACCCATACCACCCGAACCAATCAAAGCAATATTTATATTATCGTTTGCGCTGCTTCCATGTCTTTTTAAAAATTCAAAATAATTATCCTTGCTTGGGGTGGCAAATACATTTGACCCTACGGCAACAGCAGCCGTAGAGGCCGCAAGATTTTTAATAAAATGTCGTCGTGATGATCCGGAATTATTTTTCATACAAAAATTTAATAGGTTATGAATGTAACGGATTTGCCACAATGTGAGACGTGAAATGTGAGACGTGAGATTCTGACGTTTGACGTCTGCCGTTTCACCTTTGACATATCGCTGATCAATTTACTTCAATTCTTTGATGCGCAGATTTTTCCACCGTACTTTTATGCCGCCGCCGTCATGAATTTGCAGGGCAATAAAACCTTTTCCTGCGCCGATCTTTTCATCTTTCAAATAAATCATTTGCTTCCCATTGAGCCAGGTGGTTACTTCATCATTAATAACCTGTATGCGCATATCATTCCAGTCATTTGCTTTCAGATTTTTTTCATCTTCAGGTTTGGGTTTTATCAGCCATCCTCTGCCATACGACTCATAGATGCCACCTGTGTTATGATTTGGTGGTGCCACTTCTACCTGCCAGCCGCTGATCTTTGTTCCCTCAATACCAGAGCGAATAAATACGCCACTGTTGCCATTTGCTTCCAGCTTAAATTTTAATTGCAGAATAAAATTATCGTAAGATTTATTGGTTGATAGGTAACCATATTGCTTGTCGGGGCCGCTCTCGCAAACAAGCTCACCATTTTCAACATACCATTTTTCTGTACCGTGTATTGTCCAGCCCGAAAGATTTTTGCCGTTGAAGATTTTTTTATAACCGATGGATGACGTGTCGGCGGGCGAAAGAAAAAATGAGAATAATATTAAAAGACTTTTCATTGTACACTAATGTAGGATTTATATAGATAGAATGGATTGAGAAATATTAAGAAAATTATTTAAAGACGTAACTTCCTTTAGTAAAAACTTTTGTGACGGGACGACCCATTAAAATATTTATTGCTTCTTCAGCTGAACTGGTAGATGAACGGAAACAATGTTTGCTTCTTATTAATCAACTTAATAACAGTCACGAGCATTTGGTTCTGAAACCTGTCGAATGGGAATACAATCTCGTTCATTCAAACTATCCTGATAATAAAAATATACAGGATGCCATTTATCCTTTATTGAAAGAAAGTGACCTGGCGATTTTTCTTTTTTATTCCAGATTAGGCCAACATACTCATGAAGAGTTTGTGTATGCCACAGCAGAGAAGAAAAGGCTGTTTGCTTTTTTTAAAACAGGTTTTGCTCCGGACTTAGATTTAATAGAACCTTACAAGGAATTGCTTCAATTTAAAAAGAGCCTTAACGATTCTGTACTTTACAAAGAATATAAAGACATTACTGACTTTGAAAATAAATTTTATCCAAATCTTAATCATTACCTCGTTGAAACCTATCCGATAGCAACAGTTGATTATGCAAGTAATACAACACTCTCACAAAGCAATCTGAAACTGATAGGAATGCTTGGAGAAAAAGATGATGAAATAAAACGACTCAATGAAACGCTGCGTCAGTTACCGAGTATTGAAACAAAAAACCAATTGCAGCAACTGGTGCAGGAAAAAGAAGCTATCAGCAAAGAATTATTACAAAGCGAAGAAATAATAAAGCAACAGGCAAAAGACAAAGATGCATTGGAAAAACAATTATCCCTGCACAAAGGAAATGATACCTTAAAAGCGAAAGCACTGGAAGAAGTACAGCAGGGTAATTATAATGAAGCAAAACAATATCTGAAAGAAAGTGCCAAAGGAAGTATTGACGAAACTGCAGCTACATTTTACGAATTGGCAAAAATTGAAAAGCTTCAATTTCAGTATGCAGAAGCTTTTACTTATTATGAATTAGCCGTAAAGGTTAATTCCGAAGATAGTTTATATCTGCATGAGGCGGGATCAATGGCTGATGATTTAGGTTATTATGATAAAGCAATTGGCTATTACGAAAAGTCATTAGGCATTAAAATAAAAGCAAATGGAGAAGAACATCCTGATATTGCTATCGGCTATAATAATATTGGTACAGCTTATTATAACAAAGGGGAATATAATAAAGCTATAGAGTATTATGAAAAAGCTTTAGTGATTGATAAAAAATTCTATAATGATGAATACCCTGAAATTGCTGTACGCTACAGTAATCTTGGTGTAGCTCATCGTAGTAAAGGGGAATATGACAAAGCTATAAGGTACTATGAAATGGCATTGGTGATAAATAAAAAGTTTTATGATGAGGAACATTCGGAAATCGCTACCTCCTATAATAATCTTGGTGTAGCTTATCGTAGTAAAGGAGAATATGATAAAGCTATTGAATACTATAATAAAGCATTAATGATTTATCAAAAGTTCTATGGTGAGAAACATCCTGATATCGCTCGCTGCTATAATAACCTTGGTTTCGCTTATAATAGCAAAGGGGAATATAATAAAGCCATTGAATATTATAAAAAGGCATTGATCATTGATAAAAAGTTTTATGGTGACGAACATCCAAATATTGCTATCCGCTATAATAACCTTGGTTTATCTTATAATAATAAAGGAGAAGATGATAAAGCTACAGAGTATTATGAAAAAGCGTTAGTGATTTATAAAAAGTTCTATGGCGAGGGACATCCGCAAATCGCTGTTTGCTATAATAATCTTGGTTTAGCTTATGATTGCAAAGGGGAATATGATAAAGCTATAGAGTATTATAAAAAAGCATTAGTTATTGATAAAAAGTTCTATGGTGAGGGGGAGGGACATCCTGATATCGCCACATTCTATAATAATCTTGGTACAGCTTATGATAGCAAAGGTGAATATGATAAGGCTATTGACTACTATCACCAGTCGCTCTTTATTATTCAAAAATTTCTTCCTTCCAATCATCCAAATATTCAAACACTTCAGGAAAACCTTGCTATTGCTAAAGATAATTTAGAAATGGAAAAAAATAATGGTAAGGTGTAATGCTTCAAATTAATTGTTTGCCCAGAACTAAGTTTAAAATATTAAAAAATTTTGCTGGATTTCTATTTTGTCAAAATAAATCTTAGATGTTCATTGTTATACTTATCAATTTGTTGGGCTTATTTTTAGTAGTGCACAGCTCAATTGCTTTATACCAAAACATTAAAGCAAGGGATACGAAATATATTGTTGGCTTTGCCGTCTATTTCCTTATTGGGTTATATATTTTTATTCATGCTCTCCTAATGGACTACCAGGTGCTAAAATTTAATCAGTAAGTAACATTTTATTTTGCTTCTTTTTGTTGTTCAATAAGCAAACAAAATTTAAAAGTATGGCAGTTTTATTTTTTTAGCTATCGTAATAAATATTTGAGGAAAGCCTTGCATAGCTACACATCCTGCGTTTCTAAAATCACCTTTGCTATAATAAATTAGTAGCAACTATTTTCTAAAATCAAATTCATATTTAAATTCCTTCCATAGAACAAAAGAACTTGCATTTATTTGCAAAAAAAATTATGAATGAATAAAAAAAGAGCCATACCCTTGCTTGTATTAGTTGGCCTCACTGCTTTCTGTCTTATTTTTCCCGGCCTGCCGCAAACCGTTGGTTCTACAACAGCAATCAGCCCGGCGGATACAGCATGGATGTTAGCTGCTACAGCGCTGGTGCTGTTAATGACACCGGGCCTGGCCTTTTTTTATGGTGGAATGGTGAATAAAAAAAATGTGCTTTCTACCATGCTGCAAAGTTTTATCAGTATGGTGGTTATTACTATGCTTTGGGTAATGGTTGGTTTTAGTCTTTCGTTTGGAGAATCTATTGGTGGTGTCGTGGGTATGCCTTCTACTTTTTTTATGATGCAGGGCGTAATGGATGGTGCCCCATGGAAATTAGCTCCAACAATACCGTTAGTATTGTACGCCTTTTTTCAACTGAAGTTTGCTATCATCACGCCTGCTTTGATAACAGGTGCCTTTGCAGAACGAATAAAGTTCAGCTCATATTTAGTTTTTATTTGTTTGTTCTCACTATTTATTTATTGTCCGCTGGCGCATGCTACCTGGCATCCTGATGGACTGCTTTTTAATTTTGGTGTATTGGATTTTGCCGGTGGCACTGTAGTGCACATGAGTGCGGGATGGGCTGCATTAGCCAGTGCCCTGTACATGAAGAAACGCTACGAGCCATCGCATAATCCTGCCCGGATCACCTACGTTTTATTAGGCACTGGCCTTTTGTGGTTTGGCTGGTTTGGATTTAATGCAGGTTCGGCGTTCGGCGCTAATGGCACGGCAGTAAATGCCTTGGCTACTACTACAACCGCTTCTGCCGCTGCTGCTTTTGCCTGGGTGGCATTTGATGTATTTCGTAAAAGAAAGCCGACGGTTATGGGCACCTGCATTGGCATTGTTGTGGGGCTGGTGGCTATTACGCCTGCGGCGGGGTATATTACAATTTCACATTCAATATTAGTGGGCTTTATCAGCAGCATTATTAGTAATATGGTAGTTGAGTTAAGAAGCCGCACATCAATTGATGATACACTGGATGTATTTCCCTGTCATGGTATCGGTGGGATTGTAGGCATGTTGCTTACAGGTGTCTTTGCTAACCAAGCGATAAACACTGCAGTTGCCGATAACGGGATTTTCTTTGGGGAATGGAAATTATTCTTAGTACAACTAACAGCGATGGTTGGTGTTTCGGTTTTTGTTTTTGGGGGTACATGGGTGCTGTTAAAAATTACTGATGTCATAACTCCTCTTCGGGTGAATGAGGAAGAGGAAAGACTGGGGTTAGATATAAGCCAGCACGGTGAAAAGTTATAAGGAGAATGAACAATGTTACGTCAAAATCTAAGTTCCTTTTCCCCTTTGATTGAGCGGCAGTTTACAGTTGACTAACAATAGGAATTATTAATGAATATCCGCAATTTGGTTTGCGCTTTCAATGAAAGCCGGGTTGCTTTTATAAACATGCCTGCATTATGCTGAGAGTGTTACGGAACGTAAAAGTGAGACACAAGAGACGATGATAGTAGTAATGCAGCTGGTCAAAAAAAGATTTGAACCAAATAATGGACAGTCATTGAATTATTATAACTTTTGCTTTCTGACCTGCGACTTATAACTGTAAACTTCAAACTTTTTATTGCCCTTGTGCTAAACTATAACTCCTTTTATTTCCCCACATATTCAATAACTCAAGTGAACAAATTTTAAAATCTGCACTAAGTGTTACGTATAAGCCAATAATATCCTGCTGGTTTAATGGTTGTTCATTCAATGCTTCAAAACGAAGATTATATTGGTTAACAAGGTTGGTGTATTTAGAACCTGTCGGCCATACCTGCGTGCCACGGTTGCTGACAGAGATCAGTTTAAATTTAGTGCCGCCATGAAACTCACATTTTTGGGCAATTATTTCCGGTTGTTCACTGC
>JALZIY010000146.1 GCA_030860085.1 Bacteroidota bacterium
GCTGTACACTGTCTTGCGCAAAAGAATGACCAGAAATGGTTTGGCAAAGGAATATGATAAAAAATAATTGTTTCAAGAGGCTCAAAAATACATTCTATGTTGCTCTCCATTTAAATTTCAAAAACTAATATCTTCAATTAACAAAAAAGAAACGAAAATTATTAATTTATGGATGCGATTATTGAACAAAAAATAAATAATTGGTTAACCGGGAATTATGATGAAGAGGTTAAGGACAGTATCAGGGAATTACAAAAGACGAATAGGGAAGAACTGATAGATGCTTTTTATAAAAACCTTGAGTTTGGAACAGGCGGTTTGCGTGGTATTATGGGTGTTGGTACCAATCGTATAAATAAATATACTATAGGAATGGCAACGCAAGGTTATGCAAACTATTTAAAGCAAAGCTTTCCTACCCAACAGGTTAAAGTTGCCATAGCGCATGACAGTCGCAACAACAGCCGTTTTTTTGCAGAAACCACCGCTAATGTTTTTGCTGCCAACGGTATAAAAGTTTTTTTATTTGAAGATTTGCGGCCAACGCCCCAATTGTCTTTTGCATTAAGACATTTGGGTTGCCAGGGTGGGGTAGTATGCACCGCTTCACACAATCCAAAAGAATACAATGGCTACAAAGCCTATTGGACTGACGGGGGGCAATTAGTGCCGCCGCATGATAAAAATGTAATTACAGAAGTAGAAAAAATTGAATCCATAGATGATGTAAAATGGAAGGGGGGAGAACAAAATATTACTATTATTGGTAAAGAAATTGACGAGGAATATATTAAAATGGTAAAAAATTTAAGTGTTTATCCTGAAGTAATAAAACAACAAAAAGACCTGAAAATTGTTTATACACCTATTCACGGTGCGGGTATTACCCTGGTTCCGCAGGTTCTTTCTTCTTTGGGTTTTCAAAATGTGCACATTGTAGATGAGCAAAGTATTCCGGATGGTAATTTCCCAACAGTGGTTTATCCAAATCCTGAAGAAAAAGAAACCATGGCAATCGGATTGAAAAAAGCGGAAGAACTCGACGCCGATATTTTATTGGGAACCGATCCGGATGCAGATAGGGTTGGGATTGGCATAAAAGATAACAATGGAAAATGGATACTAATGAATGGCAACCAAACTGCTGTGCTGGCTTTTAATTATATGATTGAAGCCAGGAAGGAAAAAGGAATTGCACAATCTGATGATATGGTAATTAAAACCATTGTCACGACTGATATGATAAATGTAATTGCTGAAAAAAACAATGTAAAATGTTATGATGTGTTGACCGGTTTTAAATGGATAGCAGAATTAATAAAAGAAAAAGAGGGACAGGAAAATTATATTATTGGTGGCGAAGAAAGCTATGGTTTGATGATAGGATCGGAGATACGTGATAAAGATGCAGTTGCAGCTGTAAGTATTTTGTGTGAGATGGCGGCTTATGAAAAAAGCAAAGGCAAAACTTTATTTCAAAAACTACTGGAACTCTATGTACAATATGGTTGTTATAAAGAACACCTGATTTCTATTACAAAAAAAGGAATGAATGGCCAACAGGAAATTGCTGCCATGATGGAAGAATATAGAACGGCACCGCCAGCTCAATTAGGAGGTAGCAACGTGGTCAGGTTGTTGGATTATCAAAAGCAGACGGCAACACATCTGCAAACAAACAAAAAAGAACCGATCACACTCCCAAAATCGAATGTGTTGCAATTTATGCTGGAAGATGGAAGCAAGATCAGTGCAAGACCATCAGGCACCGAACCAAAAATTAAATTTTATTTCAGTGTAAATGCAATGCTGAGCTCTACGGAGAAATACGGGCAGGTGGAAAAAATGCTTGGTAAAAAAATTGAAGCGATTATTAAAGATCTGAACCTGTAATAATTGAACCTGTACTAAATAAAAAGTGCCCTGGTCGGAGCACTCTTCTTTTAGGCGGATGGACTTAATTATTTTATAATATCTATCTGAGATTTTGGTAACACAAAAAAATAGAAAATATTCGGGCATTTAATTTCTATTCGATGAATGACAGTTTTTGCCCGATAGAAAATATAACTCTAAGTTGAGAACGACAGATAGTTGACAGATATCAGCTTACATTTTTCAATTACCAACTACCAACGATTAATTGCAAACTCAAAACCTCAAATTTACTCCCACCATCCAGTTAGTCCCTGCCATTGGAAAATAAAAATTCTCTGTCGTTAACGCAGCATTATAATAATAGCTAAATGTATAGCCATTCGGTTCGTATTTTTTATTGAACAGATTATTTGCCTGTGCAATAATCAATGCATTTTTCAACCACTTTTTATTAAAGCTATATACCGCTCTAAAGTCCTGGATATAAAAAGGATTAAGTTTCCTGCTACTGTTACTCGTATTATCTAAATATTGTTTGCCCACATATTTACCAATTAAATCTATAGTAAAGTTTTTAAAAGGAATGATATTTAGTGTAGCGCCGCCAACTACAGAAGGCGAAAAACTAATAGTTGTTTCATCATAAGTTGTTGATTTTTGACCTCCATTATCATAATCATCAATGTATTCTGTAAAATCTTTTATACGGTTGCGGCTAAGCGCCAGGTTGCCCATGACTTTTAACCTATTGGTTAAAGAAATGTCTGCCTGCAATTCTATGCCTGCACGATAACTGTTATCAATATTCGTTCTTGTGAAAGCGCCTACATCATTTATTTTTCCCGTCAGCACCAATTGATCTTTATAATTCATATAATAAAAACCAGCACCAAGGTTGTATTTTTTTGATTTGTATTCGATGCCAAGCTCTATATCATGTAAGCGTTCATGCCTTGGCAATTCCTCAGGACTGGCTTCAAAATCATTACGGTTAGGTTCTTTGTTTGCAATAGCGTAAGACGCAAATACCAGTAAGCCATTATTACGATAACTCATACCCAGTTTTGGGTTAAAAAAATGGTATTTCCTGTCAAGTCTTAATAGTGCGTTATCTCTGAAACCATTTATCGCATGACGAACGGTTCGCCATTGAACATCTGTAGAAATTTGAAATGTTTCTGATAGATCCTGTTGCCATTTACCGTAAACATTTGCGTCGGTCTTTTCTGCTGGATTATGGTACCATCTTGCGTTTTCTTTCGATAAACCATTTTTTGCCCAAACAACTTCACCATAGTGTTGCCCTTCATATTTTGCTACCGAACCACCAATATTTAATTGTGTTTTGCCGGATGAATGTTGTAAGGAAAAAATGTTTCCATAATAATCATTATCTAACCATAACTGGCGGATAAAATCTGAGTTGGTAATAACCTGGCTGCCAATAGTTGGTTCTGCTAATCCATAATCAACGTATTTTTCATCTGCCTTGTATTGTTCATAATATCCCTTGCCTTTAATATAAAATAACCCTGTATTAAATACCAGGCTGGCGCTGATTTTTTGATTAAAAAAGAACTGGTAATGGTCTTGTTTATAATTATCCGTTTCATTATCGTAGGGTTCATCTTGCTTTTCTGTACCGGCATAATTGACTCTGCGATTATTTTTCAAATCAGTTTCGGATACACCGTACCAGGCCTGGTAAGTTTTTTCCTTACCTGAAAATACATTAAAGCGCAGACCTGTTTTACCGGATAAATAAGCGGTTGATAAATAATAAGAACTTAGATCGCTGGTAGCCCTGTCTATATAACCGTCGCTGGAAATACGGGATATCCGGACATCAGCCGTAAAATGTTTACCTAACAAACCGCTTCCTATTTTCAATGTATTTTTTAATGAATTGAAGGAGCCATAGCTGTTATTAAATTCCACATAGGCTTTTTTATTGGTTTCATTTGTGCTTAAATGAATGCTTCCACCAAAAGCGCCGGCCCCATTGGAAGAAGTGCCTACGCCCCTTTGTACTTGAATACTGTTTACCGATGATATGAAATCGGGCAGATCGACAAAGAAAGTTCCCCCGCTTTCGGGATCATTGAAAGGCACACCATTTAATGTAACATTGATGCGGGTGGCATCGCTGCCTCTTATGCGAATGCCCGTATAACCAAATCCATTACCGGCATCAGAGTTAATGACGACAGAAGGCGTTTGATTTAATATAAATGGCAGGTCCTGTCCAAGGTTTTGTTTAATAATTTCTTCTTTTCCAATATTGGTTTTGGCAAAAGGCGAAGAAGAACTGGCCCGCACAGATCTAACTTCCACAGGTAAAAGTTCAATCGTATCTTTTCTTTCGCTTGAATCTTTTTGTGCGCACAGGTTAGCTGCTGTAATCAATAAAAGACTAAAAAAAACGGCCCTTTTCATCGTTTTAAATTTTAAAATGAAAGGGAAATGCAGCAGAGGAGAAGGAGATAAAATGATTGCCTTCCCTTCGCAGGCATTACCCTGATCAGGTTCTACGGGTATAATCTCAGATCCGCCTCAAGCGAAACACCCCGGGTTGTGAAAGGCAAATTTATAAAAGAAAACAGAATAAGCCTGTAACTTTATTTTGAAACATCCGTCTTATGGGAAAACAAAGGCTTTAATATATTAATCATGAAAAAGTATTTTTTATTCGGTCTTTTTTCCCTTTGCGCTTTCGCAGTTAGCGCTCAAAAAACAATTAACGATGCAAATGCTGAACGCCGTTCGGTTAAAAGTTTTCATGCCATCAAAGTATCAGGAGGCATTGATCTTTATGTAAGTAAAGGCGATGAAGCAATCGCAGTTAGTGCCAGGGATGCAGAAACGAGGAATTATATTAAAACCGAAGTAGTAGATGGGGTTTTGAAGATCTGGTTTGAGTGGAGAAATGGAAGAAATATTTTTGGTAGCACTAATAAACAACTCAAAGCCTATGTGTCTTATAAAAAATTAAACGCTTTAAGTGCATCTGGTGGTTGCGATGTAATTGTTGATGGCACTATTACACAAGACAATTTGATCATCAATATTTCCGGTGGATCAGATTTTAATGGTAAAGTAGATGCAAAGGATTTAAAAGTGGAATCCAGTGGTGGATCAGACGTTGATATTGCCGGTAAAGCTTTACGTTTAAGTGTTGAGGTAAGCGGCGGTAGTGATTTTAATGGTTATGACCTTATTACTGAAACCACTTCAGTGGAAGCAAGTGGTGGGAGCGATGTGGAAGTAACTGTAAATAAAGACCTGAATGCAAGGGCCAGTGGTGGCAGTGATATTTTTTACAGGGGTAGTGCTTCTGTTAGCGAAGCAAGATCATCAGGTTCAAGCAGTGTAAAAAAAACTGGTAAGTAGGAAACATTCTTTATAATTCACCTTGATAATCCTGGTGTATTACTGATTTCGGCCCGGTAAACTCCTCTCTGATACAAATGTGATTTTATCAAAGAACTCCATTATTGTTTCATAAGTATTATCATGAGCAACCAACACTATCACTGCAATAGGATACCCAACCAAAATTGTTTTGAAAAGAAAGATTGTTATCTATCGTAATAAAGCCGGTGAAGTTATTTTCGATCATTAAATTTAATAGGTCTCCGTTTTCTCTTCCAAGCCACTGCATATAAATACTGCAATACCATTCTCTATAAATCTATGTTTTAATTTTACGGGAAGGTTCTCATCCAATAATAGTTTCATCCTGTATAATTGCTGGTAAAGCAAAATGTTTATAGAGATAATACAACTCGGAAAAAGAACTAAGAAATTATTGTGAATGTAGATTTAATCTTCTCTTGCAAAGCCTGCTTTATCTTTTCGAGCAAGGGTAAAATGGTTTCATAATTATTGTCCATAACATTTAGCACAATAAACCCGATTGAATATTTATCAAGATTTTGTTGATACTGCAGATTTCTATCAGATGTTATCAGGTAATCAAATGCACTTTTTTCCATAGCATTTATCAAATCACCATTTTCCAAAGCATTCCATCCTTTATCGTTTACAGAGTAAATTTCACAAACATCCTGTAAACGATATTTGATCTTTACGGGTAGATTTTCATCAAGAAGTACCCTATAC
>JALZIY010000074.1 GCA_030860085.1 Bacteroidota bacterium
CCTTTGCATTGCTTATCAGTTCCTGGGCTGGTGTTGTATCAGTTGGTATTCTTGGTCTCATTAGCCTGTTGCTGCAGGATTGGTGGATAGATAAATTGTCGATACAATTTCAAAAACGCAAACATAAAATACTGGCAGGCTTCAGGGAAAAATAATTTATGATAACGATCAGTAATATTGGAAAAGTATATAATGGACAGATAGCAGTTGATATTCCTCAATTGCAAATAGACTACGGAATTACTGGTTTGGTGGGTAATAATGGTGCTGGCAAAACAACATTATTCCGGTTAATATTAGATCTTATAAAAGCTGATCGCGGCGAGATATTATCAAAAGAAAAACCTGTTTCTGCCAATGAAGAATGGAAACAATATACTGCTGCCTATATTGATGAAGGATTTTTAATTCAATACCTCACTCCCGAAGAATATTTTTATTTTGTTGGTAAACTTCATAATCATTCTAAAGCAGATGTTGATGAATTTCTGCAAACCCTCACTGCTTTTTTTGATGGCGGCATTTTAAAAACGGGTAAATATATTCGCGATCTTTCAAAAGGTAACCAGTTTAAGACAGGGATTGCAGCCTGTATACTGCAAGATCCCGAAATGCTTTTGCTTGATGAACCTTTTTCCAATCTTGATCCTTCTTCGCAGATAAGGTTAATGCAAATGCTGAAAGAGTTGACCAGCAAAAAAAGAATGACCATATTAATCAGCAGCCACGATCTGAATAATATAACAGATGTTTGCAGCCGTATTTTATTAATGGAAAAAGGAAGGATCATAAAAGACTTTCAAACCTCAGAAGATACTTTGAATGAGTTGGAAGAATATTTCAGGGTTTGATAATAGCTGTCAGACACTTTAAAAGTGGCAGTCTCCTAACATCTGAAATAATTCAACAGAAGATGCGTTTCCATTGTAGAAATTGTAATCGTTAAATAAAACATTTGCTGAAAGTTCATCTTCTATGAAAATATTATTATTTATCGCGGTGTTTTTATCTTTTCTTTTTTCAATTAAGGCTCAATCTGCATTTAGTTCTTTTAATAAAGAAAATTTCTATTCTATTAGCAATCCCGGTTTTAATAATTACACTGCTCAAACATTTTCCAAAAAAAAGTTATTTCAAAGAAATCATGGCATGATACTCGGTTTACAGCGAGGGAGCAGCACTTCTATTGAATTTGGTGGCGAAGCACACTGGCGAAAACTCGCACTTAAAAAACCAACTGTTACCGGTGCATCTTTAAATACGGAATACAACTTTGGCAATCATGTAATTGGCTATAAAGCAGGTATGTGGACTAAACGTGGCCGCGTAAACCTTACCTATGGCGCTAATCTTATCTATTTTAATAATTTCAAAGGTTTACATCGTTATGGCTCAGGTCCGGCAATTGGATTCAGACTTGCGGGTTTTCATTTAATAAACGGTTATAATTTTTTGGCCGGCGACAAAGAACTGGATAAGGTGAATACTTTATACATGACGCTGCGTTATTATTTTCCATTGGAGAATAAATTTACATGGGACAGAAAGACCATGAAGAAAAAGGAAAAGAAAAAGAAAGAAAGATCAAAAAGGAAAGAACAAAGAAAAAAAGAAAAAGACAGCGGAGAGAAAAAAGGTATCCGTAAACTTTTTGATTTTTAGAACTAACAGTGTATAGTTTGATCTTGCAATTCCGAAGCGCAATGTTATCAATTTAAGGTTTTTGATTTTTTATCGCCTCCAATTTATTGCCCGGCACTTAAATGCGGAATAAATAAGCAAGTTATTTTGTGAGCTTTAGCCCAATGAGTAATGATTATTTTTGGCTAAAGCCCGCTGGCATTTAAATTTATTTCCCCCCGTTCTAAAGAACAGGGCAATCGGATTTCTTGATTGATGACATTTTTCTGAAGTGTAACCAAATCAAATTAGCCCAATGAAGTTTTTATCCCTAATTCTTGCAGATAAAAAAGATGGTAACCGTAGTCACCATCTTTTTTTTCAGGGTTTGAAGGATTAAACTTAATTAATCTTAATATCCTGTTTTGCTGATTCTTTACCAGGAATTAACGGCAGACTAACCTCAAGCACACCGTCTACATATTTTGCAGTGATGTTTGTGGCGTCAATTGT
>JALZIY010000166.1 GCA_030860085.1 Bacteroidota bacterium
ACAATCTTCCACAACGACAATTGTGGTGGATACCACGCCGGATTTTCGTTACCAAATGCTACGGGAAAAAATAAAAAAATTGATGCTGTATTATTTACGCACCCTCATAAAGATCACATCGCCGGACTTGACGATATTCGTGCCTTTAACTACTTTCAACAAAGCTCTATTAATATATATGCTAATATCCTTACGCAGGAGGCTTTGAAAAGAGAATTTACTTATGTTTTTGCAGAAAAGAAGTATCCTGGCATACCTCAAATTAATCTATGCACGATTGATATGGATCCTTTTATCATTGGCGATATAACTATAATTCCGATCCTTGTATGGCATTTACACATGCCTGTTTTAGCGTTCAGGTTTGGAAATTTTACTTACGTTACAGATGCAAATAAAATAGAGGAGGAGGAAAGAAAAAAAATTACCGGCAGCAAAATCATGGTATTAAATGCCTTACGAAAAGAAAAACATATCTCTCATTTTAACCTGCCGCAGGCTATTGAAATGGTGCAGCAACTAAAAGTGCCGGAAGCCTATTTTATTCATCTTTCACACCAAATGGGCAAACACATGGATGTAGAAAAAAGTTTACCTGCAGGAATACATTTGGCTTACGATGGTTTAAAAATAATGTGCTAATTAGCTATTATGATAAATGTGCTACCCAGCGGTAGCACTGATCGGAGCCGCTCCAGTTATCTACCCTATCCAGATATTTTTAAAACCGGGAGTTTAGATTGGAAATTTAAAAAGCCGAGATAACCATACTATGGATGATTTTTAAAAACATTGAATTACGAGGTTTTGCTGCAGAGAGTTTTTGATTTTACAAAGTAGGCTCTCCCTTGTTGTTATTGGTGAAACATTAGTGTCTTATCATGGGACTTTTAATCAGGAGTAACACTCATTATAACGCTAACATGTTATCCAGGAGTAAAGTACCACCGGACAATAAAATTATCCACAAACAGTAGAAAGTAAAAATAAGTTCCCTTAACGGGGGGACAGTGGCTTTTAGCGGCTAATGGCCGTATCATTAACAGGTTTCATTTTCTTTAACAACATCACGTATCCACAAAGATTTTTCTTTTGTTTTTTATTTACCTGTACGGGCTTCATCATGTGAAACTCACTAAAACGAGGGATGTAAGAATAAGAGATAATATTGCCATCAATATCACCCCACATTTTCTTTTGATAAATTACCTGCTTTTCATTCCAGTCGTACATGCGCACTTCATATAAGCGGGATGAATATTCACCGATAAACACAAACTGATAATAGGAGCCTTGTTGCAGCGGTACGATCACCGGCATTTCATATTCGCTTTCCATGGTTATAGAAGCTTCTTTCAATACTACAAAACCATCCTTGGAATACAATTGCTTTAAGCTATCAACCTGTTTAATAATGGCGGGGCTATTACACTGTTGTATGCGGATCACATCCTGGGAAAAAGCAAAGCTGAATGAGAATGCTGTAATGACAAAGAGAGATAATTTTTTCATAAGGTATTTTAACAGATATTGGCGATGCCTCATAAAAATAATAGGAAATAAATGGGGTTAATAATTTTTGCGCATCAATTTTCTTAGTTAAGTAAATACTCTCAGTAAATCTCCGAAACCTAAAATAATGAAAAGAAGAGCAATTCAATCTCCGACGCCTACAGCCAACATTTGTGCCAGTCAGTCTTAGATATACTGGTGCATTGTTATGAATTTCTAAATATTTGATGTGTTAGTTAACCTTATTAAAGTAAATGGAATTGGCTTGTTGTATGCAAGTCACCACGATGTCATTAATACAAACATGTGGAGGCAAATTGGCCGTATAATAAATGATCTGGGCTACATCATCTGCAGTTAAAGGTTGATAGCCTTGATAAGTTTTCTTTGCCTTTTCTTCTTCTCCTTTAAAACGTACTAATGCAAATTCTGTTTCCGCTGCACCTGGCTGAATGGATGTTACTTTAATATTGTGTTGTAAAAGATCAATCCGCATTGCTTTCGTTATCGCATCTACGGCAAATTTGCTTGCGCAATAAATATTGCCTCTTTCATAAACTTCTTTGCCGGCCACAGAACCTAAATTTATAATATGTCCTTTCATATTTTTAATCATCAATGGCAAAACGGCTTTAGATACATAGAGCAATCCTTTTACATTAGTGTCTATCATCGTATCCCAATCTTTTATATCCGCTTCATCAAATAGATCTCTCCCTAAAGCTAGTCCTGCATTGTTTATCAGTACATCAATGTTTTTCCATTCATCCGGTAAAGCATTAAATGAATCAAAAACAGCTTGCTTTTGCTGTACATCAAAAGGTAATAAATAGCTATCTGCGTTAAACTTTTCTTTTAAGTTTTGTTGAAGTGTTTGAAGCCGTTTAAACCGCCTGCCATTTAAAATCAAACGGTACTCATTGGCAGCAAAAGTATGGGCACAAGCTTCGCCAAAGCCAGATGTGGCGCCGGTAATAAATACGATTTTTTTCATGGAAAAATACTGTACCCGAAGATAAGAGGTGCTTTTTAAAATATTCGTTTTAGCTTTTTATCTGCTCCCCTTAAGTGATGTGGGCTTATTTGATAAGTGTAACCGTTCCTTTTGCAATGATTTCCTTCCCTGTAAAATCAACTCCTTTAACGATCCATACATATACATTCGAAGTCTGGTCCTTCCCTTTTATTTTGCCATTCCAGCCTTGCCCGTTAACGGATGTGCTGAATACTAACTGCCCCCACCTGTTATAAATGCGGAAGTATTCTAATTTAGAGATACCTACTGCAACGGGACGTATAATGTCATTTTTACCATCTCCATTTGGTGTAAAGGCTGTGGGGACGAATATTTGCGGGGCGGATTTGAAAATTCTTACTGTAATAAAGGCTGAGTCCAAACAATCCTGTTGATTATAAACAATCACTTTGTATTTTATAATTTCATAGCCCCCATCATACCGTGCTACCGGATTTGCAACAGCATCATCACTTAGATCGGTAGGGGGTAACCATTCGTACCTGACTCCTCCCGTTGCCAACAATTGCAAAGTCTGGCCGACTACTACAGCAGTATCTCTTCCGGCAAAGGCATTGATCTTTGGTAACACAGTCACTACAACAGTATCCTTACCCGGTTTGGGGCAACCTCTTGTATCAAATGCAGTTAGAATATAAGGTGTAGTATTTAATGGATTAGCAATAGGGTTTAATGTATTTGCGTTTCTTAACGTTGCGGGCGCCCAGGTAAAGGAGCGACCGTCGGTAACTGCATTCAGTTGGATTTCTGCTTTAAAACATATAGTAGTATCAGGCCCTGCATTAACCATAGGATAAGGCACAGTGGTAATAACTACATCTTTTGTTGCTGGTGGACACCCGCCTATAAAGGCTGAAATTCGATAGGTTGTCGTTCCAGCAGGTTTTGCTTTGGGGTTAACAATATTTGGATTGCTTAAGCCAGCAGCCGGTGTCCATGAAAATCGCAGGCCATCAGAAACTGAAAACAATTGTACTGAATCTGTTAAGCAGATGGTCGTGTCTCCGCGGGCCTGCAGTGTAACAAAATTTACTACACGAACATTTACTGAGTCCCGGTTTATACATCCATTATCATCTAATAAAACTGTGTATTTTGTTGTTCTTGTTGGGCTAACAAAAGGGTTGGAAGAATTTGGATTAACAATGTTAGTTCCAGGCGTCCAGCTAAAACTACCATTACCGCCGGCATTTAGCCGCAGATTATCTCCACGGCAAATCAAAGTATCCTTAAACGCTAATGTAATAGGCGGTTTATCAATAATGTTCAGTGGAATGGTTAATTGAGCGGAAGTAATTGTATCAATACAACCTTTGGTAGTACTAACAACCAACGAAACTGTTTTTAAACCTGTTTGATTATAAGTATAACCTGGATTTTTTAAATGAGATGTATCCCCCGCAGTATTTCCATCACCAAAATTCCAGGACCAGGCATTAACCGTTCCATAAGTTGCCCTTGAATTGTCTGTAAATTGGGTTGGCTTATTTACACAAATGCCTGCAAAACTAAAATCAGGAAAAAAACCGGGAAACACCCTGACGCTTGCAGTAGTACTTTCACCACAGGGTTGCCCCCGGTTCACTTCTAACTTAACAGTGTAAATGCCGGTATCTTTGTAGGTGTGTGTAGGATTTTGAAGTGTAGAAGTAGAACCGTCTCCAAATTCCCAATAAAAGGTCTTATTCAGCGGAGAATTATTTTGATTGGCAAATGTGTAAGAATAGCTATCACAGACAGGAATTATGTCTGGCAATTGTGCTCCGGCAAAATCACAATCCGCTACATTTACAATAAAATCTTTTCGATGATAACCGATTA
>JALZIY010000172.1 GCA_030860085.1 Bacteroidota bacterium
GCCAATATCAAACCTTGCCTGGCAGCCATTTCCCTGCCTCTTTCAAAAATTCTTAATGCATATTGCTCAATTTCTTTCCAGTCTTGCCCATTCACTAAATTACTAGTAACGATTTCTGCAACACTTATATCTTCATCATGACCTTTCGTGGCTTTTGTCGATGGTGTAATGATAGGTGAGGCAAAAAAATCGTTTTCTTTTAAATCATCAGGTAATAGTACGCCACATAAAATTTGCTGACCGCTGTTGTAAGTTCTCCAGGCGTGGCCGCATAAATTTCCACGAACTACTACTTCTACTTTAAACGGATCGCATTTATAACCTATTGATGCATTAGGAGTGGGTGTATCAATAAGCCAGTTTGGACAAATATTTTTTACATCACTAAGCATGTACGCCGCCAGTTGATTTAATACCTGGCCTTTGAAAGGAATGAGCCGTGGTAAAATAACATCAAAGGCTGAAATACGGTCAGAAGCAATCATCACAAGGATTTCGCTGCCAATGGTGTAAACATCGCGTACTTTCCCTTTATAAAATTTTGTTTGATTAGCAAATTGAAATTCAGGCATTTTCGAAAATAACTTGTCGTACTTAACAACAAAAAAAGATGGCCATTAAAATTTCAACAACTTATACAAAGGCTAAATAAAAATTTCTCTGAAACCGGGGTAATGCTTATTTTTCCGGTAGAAATCTTTGTGCTTCAAACAGTTCTGAACTATTTACGGGCATATTGATTTGACAAGATTCTATTCCCAAACTAAATTTTTTGTTATGAGAAAAAGCATACGCTTTTCAATTCTGTTTTTAGTAGCAGTTTTTTCTTCGTTGCTTGTATTTTCCCAATCGGTTATAGTATCAGGGAAAATAAGAAATTCAACAACCCAGGAAGATGTTCAGGCGGTCTCGGTAGTAGTTAAGGGCTCACCGGTTGGTACATTTACTGATGCGAACGGAAACTTTAAAATCCAGGTTGCTCAATTACCTGCAACATTAATCATTTCTTCAGTCGGTTTTGAAACAAAGGAAGTACCGGTTGAATCTGCTAATGCGGTCGTAGAAATAAATGTAGTTCCTGCTTCTTCATTAGGCCAGGAAGTGGTAGTTGCTGCCACACGTTCGCCTCAACGTATATTGGATGCGCCGGTAACAGTAGAACGTATGAATAATGTAGCCTTACGCAATATACCTGCTCCGAGTTATTATGAATCAATCACTAATTTGAAAGGGGTTGACATGCATACGGCCAGCCTAACCTTTCGTACTGTCACTACACGTGGTTTTATCAGCAGTGGTAATACACGGTTAAATCAGTTGATAGATGGAATGGATAACCAGGCGCCTGGTTTAAATTTTTCCGTTGGCAGTGTTGTTGGCTTAACAGAACTGGATGTTGACAATATTGAATTACTTGCCGGTGCGTCTTCAGCATTATATGGTTCAGGCGGCATGAACGGTACGCTTCTCATCAATAGCAAAAGCCCATTTAAATTTCAAGGCCTAAGTGTGCAGGTTAAGCAGGGCATCATGCATATCAACAATAAACAAGGTGATGTATCGCCATTCTATGATTGGACTGTACGTTATGGAAAATCTTTTAATGACAGGTTCGCTTTCAAAATCTCATCTCAGTTTACTAAAGCTAATGATTGGCAGGCCTATGATTATGATAATTTAAGAAGAACAAGCGTAATAAGTAAGGTAGTTCCCGGCGACCGCCTTTCAGATCCAAATTATGATGGCATTAATATGTATGGAGATGAAACAACCACCAATATTCAGAGTGTAGCACAAAGCGTGCAGGCACAAACAAGGGCTGGGATTTTAGCTGCCAGCGGCGGGACTTTAGATATTGTAGCCGCATTAAATGCTTCATTACCTGCTAATGCTACCCAGGCAATGATCGGAGCATTTATTGGCGCTTTACCTGCTTCTTTACAACCTGCAGTTACTAACTTAATTCCTTTTTATTTTGGGCTAAGAAATAATATCATACCCAATCAAAACGTATCCCGTACAGGATATGAAGAGAGGACATTGGTTGATTACAATACTGTAAGTTATAAAATAACTGCAGGCCTGTTTTATAAAATAACACCGGGTATTGAGGCCTCTTTGAATTCGTACATTGGCACCGGAACTACTGTTTACACCGGCGCTGACCGTTATTCTTTAAAGAATTTAAAAATTGGACAGCATAAATTAGAAGTAAGAAGTAATAACTGGTTTCTTAGAGGCTATACTACCCAGGAAAATGCAGGAGACTCGTATAATGCCACTGTTTTAGGCCGCTTGATTAACGAAGCATGGAAACCAAGTCAAACCTGGTATCCACAATACACCGGCAACTATGTTGGCGCAAGAAGCGCAGGCTTAAGCGATTATTCAGCACACCAGTTTGCCAGGGCTGCTGCAGACCAGGGACGCCTGCTTCCAGGCACTCCACAGTTTGAGGCTGCAGCAAACACCATTAGAAATTTAGCGATTCCCCGCGGGGCTAAATTTTTAGATAAATCGGACTTATGGTCTGCTGAAGGACAATTAAATTTTTCTGATGTGCTTAATTTCTCTAATATTTTTGAAGTGATTGCCGGCGTTCAATGGAAACAGTTTGTTTTAAATTCCCAGGGAACAATATTTGCTGATACAGCTGGTAAAATAAAGGTTGCTGAATATGGTGGATATGTGCAATTAAGAAAAAAACTTTTTAATGATGTATTAACCTTAACTGCCGCAGGCCGATATGATAAGCATACTAATTTTGATGGCCGGTTTACGCCGCGTGTTACAGCCGTTTTTCGTATAGCACCTGAAAGCAATGTTCGCCTTTCTTATCAAACCGCTTATCGTTTTCCTGTTAACCAGGATCAGTATATAAACCTTAATGTAGGCTCTGGGATACTTATTGGTTTCTTACCTGAATTTCAAACATTTTACCGTACTAATAATAACCCGATTTATACAGCCGAAAGTATCGGCGCCTATCGTGCAGGAAGTGTTGCAGACAGCAGCAGGTTGCAAATAGGCGTTTTTAATGAAGTGAAACCAGAAATTGTTGCATCTTACGAGATAGGCTATAAAGGTGTGTTAGCTAAGAAATTATTTTTTGATGGATATATTTATTACAGTCAATATGAAGAATTTCTTGGTCGTGTGGCAGTGGGACAATCTGTAAATGAAAATACAGGTACCGGACCTGTTACAAATGCAGATAATAGGCGTGATATTTATAACCCTGGTACTACCCGCAATCTTTCCTATATCCAAAATTCCGATGAAAAAGTGAAGGCATATGGTTGGGGAATTACAGCTGAATACCAACTGCCGCGCAGATTTGTTTTTTATGGAAATGTGTTCTCTGATAAATTAAGAGTGGGTGATGGCGCTGTTTCAAGTAAAGACCGTGAGCAGCAGGCATCGGGCTCTTTCTTTAATACACCAGACTATCGTTTTAACATAGGTCTTCGTAATGAAAACATTTGGAAGAACATTGGGTTTAATATTGTTTATAAATACCAGGCAGAAAATTATTACGAGGGTACTTTTGTTACAGGATTACTACCTGCTTTTGGCTGGTTAGATGCACAATTTTCCTATAAAATTCCTAATACAAAAACTTTATTTCGTATTGGCGGAACTAATATTGGTAATGATTACCAAAGGACAGGTTATGGCAGCCCTTCAGTTGGCGGATTATATTATGTAAGCTTCGGTTACAATGTAAATTAACCAACCTGACAATTTTAAAAGAAAACCCGTTCTAATTACAGAACGGGTTTTAGTATAGAATATTACTGTGAGTGCTTAACCAAATAAACCACCTTTTTTCAAGCTACGAATGCCTTCACCAATCTTAAAACCATTTTGATAGATTTCAATTTTATAATCGCCTGTTTGAAAATTTCCTTGGTTTAAAGGAACCTCAATATGCTTACGGGTACCTTGCTCATATTCTAAAGTGCTTTTAAAAGTAAAAGGTTTATCACCATCCTGGCGGGTAGTTAGCGTACTTGAACCCAAGGATGGATCAGAAATAACAGTACCGTCAGGGGCCGTTACTATAATGTATAAATCAGCAGGACCAGATTTTGCTACGCGATTTTCAACATCAAAAGAAATCATTAATTTATCTACACGCTTAGCAGTAGTTGTTTCTTTCTCTTTACCACTTTTCTTTACATTTATTGGTTTTATTTGAAAACCTGAAGCAGAAAAAGTAGAAGCCACATCTACCGTTTGTGCCAACTGTTCTTTTTCAGAAGTAGTGGTTTGTAGGTTGGTTTCTAAAGTTTGCTTTTCAGTAGTAAGATGTGTGTTAGCAGAAGCTAATTCCTGATTTTCACCACTTAAACGAGCAACTTCAGCTTCAAGATTTCCAATTTTCCCATTTAACTGAGCAATCAATGATGTTGCTCTTTTCAAATCTGCTGCAGTAGCATTTCTATTATTAACAATTCTGTTTATTTCGTTTTTCAGTTTTGTAATTTCTGATTGACGCTCACCTAGCTGACCTTGCAGGCTGTTATTGTTACCTGTAATTGAATCTAAACGGGTCAAGGCATCGTTGTAAATTAACTGAACAGAATCTCTTGCTGTCATGGCTGTATTAGCCTGAGTTTGTGTAACCTGGATAGTTTCACCTGTTTCATTCTTGTCCCATAAATAATAACCCCAAGTACCAAGTAAAGCTGCTGCTAAAACACCAATGGCTATATTTTTGGTGTTATTATTAGAACGCTCTCTAACTATCGGGCGATTTTGTGGTTCATTTGCAGATGGATAATTTGTGTTTGCCATTTGTTGATAGGTTTTAATTGATACTTAAAATGTTAAGTGTATTATTGAGCTAAAAAAAGGTTTTCAATTTTGGCAACAGAAACCGAAAATCGTGCCAGAATAGTAACTTGTTGAGAATGAATAACTATCCCACATGAAAGCAAATAATATTATTAGTGATTTACAAAAAGAAAAATATAAACCTGTCTATTGGTTAGAGGGGG
>JALZIY010000194.1 GCA_030860085.1 Bacteroidota bacterium
CGAAGGCAATATAATAAATCGTGCAGTAAACCGTGTTGGCACTTCAATAACAGAGAACTTACGCCGCAATGCACTTTCTTTTTTCCACATAACCACACCGAGGTAAATCGATTTGTCGCGTAGGAAAGGAAAATCAGGAATACTCTCAATCATTAATGGAATAACATTTGGGCTTACTTCATCATCGTAATAATCCCTGACGAAATCTGCCTGTTCAGGTGTGAGGTTTTTTTCAGTTATCAAAAATATTTTTTCCTCGTTAAGCTCATTCAAAATACCATCCCAAATACGGTTAAATTCACTTTGCTGATTTAAAACAGTCATTTGTATATCTTCCAGAATTCCTTCGGGATTAATTTCCATGTGCATTTTTCCTTTAGAGCCAAATTGCATCATTCTTTTCAGCGTCGCTACTCTTACTCTGAAAAACTCGTCTAAATTGTTGGAAAAAATCCCTAAAAAACGAATGCGTTCACGTAAGGGAACCGAGGAATCTGCTGCCTCCTGCAATACACGGGCATTGAAGGAAAGCCAACTTATATCGCGGGGAATTATTTTTCTTTTTGATTGAGCCATAAAATTATACTTAGGGTAAAGGTTTTATAAATCTACTCTATAAATTAAGTTTCTTTATTTTTTGAATAATTGATGTTGTTGAAAATCCATTTATAACCGGATTTATAATTACTTTTCCCCCACCGGCAATTACCTCTTTTGAGCCGGCAATCTGGTCTATCGCATAGTCGCCGCCTTTAACCAGTACATTGGGCTGGATCATTTTTATTATTTCCAAAGGAGTATCTTCTGAAAAAATAATTACAGCATCAACCATAGATAGCGAAGCCAATAATAGCGAGCGACTGTTCTCATCATTTAACGGCCTGTTGCCACCTTTTATTTTTTTTACTGAAACATCAGCATTTACTCCAATGACCAATACATCGCCATGTTGAGCAGCTTCAGAAAGTGATGCAATATGACCAGCATGTAAAATATCGAAACAACCGTTGCTGAAAACAATTGTTTTACCTAACAACCGCCAAACATTTAGCTTTTGAAGTAATTCCTTTTCGGTCACAACCTTGCCCGCTATACTATTTCCCGGTCTCAATCGCTTTTCTTTTTTTATTATGATAAGAAAATATTCCAATAAAAATTAAACCACCACCTAAAATAACCATTGTTTGAACTGACCACAAAAGCCACCCTAATGCGGTGCCAATAGTTTTAGTATCTAATCCATAAAGTCCCATTAAGTTAGCAACAAAAAGTGGATATGCACCAATACCACCCGGTGTAACAATCATTCCTATACTCCCAACTGCGAGTGTGGTAAGACCCCCACCTATACCAAGATTTTCTGTTTCCTGCTAAGCATACAGACCTGCCGTCGTGCTTAGTAAATACATTACCCAAATAAAAATAGTATGAAATATAAATAATCCCTTGTGCTTTATTAACCTGATGCTGTTTAAACCATGCCAGATTCCTCTTAAAACATTTTTGATTTTTGATACAATATCTATGTGGCCAAATTTCTTCAACAAAAAATATAAAACAATACAAAAAGAAATGATAGAAAAAAGAATAATTAAGATTTTAGATAAAGAAATTTTCCCGGTATTATCATAAAAAAAATTCTGTACAAGATCTAAAGTATAATCTCCAATAATATGCCCCTGAAGTAATAAGGCCAGGACAAACACTATCAAAAGGCAAATAAGATCTATTACTCTTTCTACTACAATAGTACCCACTAATTTATCTGCTCTAACGTTTTCATATTTTGCCAATATAGTGCATTTTACTACCTCGCCCAATCTTGGCACACCTGCATTTACCAGATAACCTATCATTACAGCAGCCCATGTATTAAATGTAGAAGGAAAATATCCTAAGGGCTCCATTAAAATTTTCCAGCGAAGTGCCCTGCTGTAATGACTTAATAACATCATAGCCAATACTGGTATAATAAGCCAATGCCTTGCGTTTGTTATTGATAATTTAATCTGCTGCCATTGTTCCTGCTTAACATCTCTTAATGTAAGCCACACAAATAAGATACCAAGGCATAAAAAGAAAAAATATTGAAGTAAGGTTAAAAGAGATTTTTTCATTGTGTCGAATTAGCATTGCACAAAAGGATTGGAAAGAAATGATGAAAGCTTATCATTTCTGTTAATAAAATGGTGATGAATTTTTTAAAAACAGCAATATCAACATACAAATATATAATTGGAAAAATACCTCGCGGCTAATTCAATAATATATTGTCAATCAGCCGTATTCCATTGATTGATGCGGCAATTAATGCTACTAAGGGCATATTAAGGTTTTGGGCTGTTTGCAAATCATCTGCATTGGCAATTTCAACATAATCAACTACAAAGCCTTTTTCCTCCAGCTTTTTTATGGAAATCTTTTTTAATTCATTTATTTCAATGTGTAAGTTTTGTTTGATAAAAAGAAGTGTTTCATAAATGGCCGTTGCCTTGCGGTACTGATCTATTGATAAGCGCATATTTCTACTACTCATTGCCAGTCCGCTTTTTTCTCTTAAGGTTGGAGCTATGTTGATCCTGATTTGATCTTTTTTCTCTTTCAATTCCACAAGCCGGGTTATTATCTTGCATTGCTGAAAATCTTTTTGGCCTATGTATAATTGATTCGGTTCAACTATTTCTAATAACCTATCTACTACCTGACAAACACCCTGGAAGTGACCGGGACGATGCAAACCTTCTAATATATTTTCCAATTTACCTAATGGGTATGTTTTGAATACATGCGATTTTGTATATATTTCTTCAAGGCCAGGAAGGAACACTATATCACAACCATTGTTGATCAAAAGCTCTATATCCTTTGCGATAGTAACGGGATAGTATTTTAGATCCTCCTTGTTATTAAATTGGGTGGGATTAATAAAAATGCTGCAAACAACGATAGATGAATCTTTTTTCGCCTTGGTAATTAACGAAATATGCCCTTCATGCAACGCCCCCATGGTGGGTACAAATCCGATCTTTTTTCCTTTAATTTTTTTTTGTTTCAGATAGTTTGTAAGGTCATCTGCCAGTTTAATAATGATCATGTTTAGCCTTTACAAGTCCTTAATAGTATAGCAATGGCAATAAATAGTTAGTTTTGCAAACGTTTTAATAACCGAAAAACAGGTTTACAATGTCAGCAAAGAAAAGAATTTTATTTATTGCCAATGAAATGTCGCCTTATTTAGAATTGACAGAGTTTTCAGAGATTGTAAACAAGTTAGCTATCAAAGCCAATGATAATAGTTTTGAAGTACGCTGTATTATGCCTCGCTTTGGATCTATAAACGAACGCCGTCATCGTTTACATGAAGTTGTTCGTTTATCAGGTATTAATGTATCAGTTGACAATGAAGATTTTCCTTTGCAAATTAAAGTAGCTTCCTTACCGAATGCCAGGTTGCAAGTTTATTTTTTGGATAATGAAGATCTCTTTAAAAGAAAATTTGTGTTTGCAAATGAAAATGAAAAATGGTATGATGATAATGGGTTAAGAACTATCTTTTTCTGTAAAGGCGCTTTGGAGACAGTTAAGAAATTTGGATGGCCGCCTGATGTAATCCATTGCAGCGGATGGATGACAGGTTTGATTCCTGTCTATCTAAAAACAGTTTATAAAAAGGAACCAGTTTTTGCCAATAGCAAAGTCATTTTCACTATCGGGCAACAAAGCTTTAAAGAAAAACTGGGAAGTGATTTTGTTAAGAAAGCTATGATTCATGCTGGTATAAAAGAGAAAGACCTCGAAAATTTTAAAGACACTAATAATATTTCCATGTTTCGCGGCGCAGCCTCTTATGCCGATGCCATCACTTTTGGCTCAGACAATATTGATAAAAAATTGTTGGAAGAATTTTCAAAAGTGCGTGGCAAAAAAACTTTGCCCTACGATGCAGAGTCTGATTTAACAGACTATTTACAGTTGTATGGCGATCTTGCGAACAAGTAAAGTTTTTCGAAGCTGCTCAATAAATTTTTTTTGTGAAGAAATATCATGAGATTTTATTCTCTTCTTTTATTGTATTTTTCTTACTCATTTCCTTTAATTCCTGTAAAAAAATAAATGAAGCCACACAGTTAGGTGATGATCTTATTCCCCCAATTGATAATGTAAATACGTTTGAGGTTTCTTTTAAAACAGAAACTAATAATGCATTATATAATGATTCAACTAAACTTAGATTTAATGATGATATTGCTTTAGGCCATATTAATAATGACCCCGAATTTGGCCAAACAAATGCCAGCGTTTATTTTAATATTCTCCCTGTTATCCCCACAGGAAGCTCACCGAAAATTTACCCTTTTTTTAATAAAGATTCTACTCTTATAATCGATTCTGTTATCTTATCTCTTTCATATCGTGGAAATTATGGCGACACTCAATCGTTGCAAACTGTAAGAGTATTTGAAATTGCGCAGACATCAAACTTTAGCAATGATTCGGGTTATAAATTCACTCAGCCTAATTTTCTAACTACTGGCGGGCAATTGGGTTCAAAAACATTTGCCATCAGTTCATTAAACGATTCATTACAATTAGTTAGAAAAAAGGATACGACAAGGGTAGGTAATGTACTGCGCATTCCTTTAAATAATACACTTGGCGAACGTTTTGCTCGTTATGACACAAGCAATTCTTCTAATGGGGGTTTCAGAAGTGACTCTATCTTTTTTAAATTATTTAGAGGATTGGCTATTAAAGCAGATGCAACGGGAAATGGATTAGCCTATTTTAACCTATCCGACCAGGCAAAAACAAAACTGACAGTATATTTTAGGGTAAGAAAAAATGGTATCATTGATACTACGGCTACCGATTTTTATCATTTAACAAACGGCCAGGCAAATATCATCAATAGGACACCCGCTAATGGTTATGCAAGTTATCTTGGCAATACAGCAGCAGATGACGATAAAATTTACCTGCAAAGTGACCCGGGTTCTATTGCTTCTATTAAAATTCCTGAATTAGATAATTTCCCTAATAGTATTATACATCGGGCGGAATTAATTATTTCAAGATTATCATCTTTGCAGGACATTATATTTGT
>JALZIY010000212.1 GCA_030860085.1 Bacteroidota bacterium
CTATAGAGTAATTCAGGTTGGAAACGGAACATCCCACCTATTGGAACATTAACAAAGAACCCCCCATGAAAAGATGTTTTGTTATTGGTCTCAACATCATTTGAAGGTGAATCATCATCAATTTCAAGGGTTGCTAAGTTTACCCCAGCTTTTAATCCAAAACGAACCTGGGTTGCCATTTCTGTTCTCAAAGGTTGCCCGGTATCCTGGGCCATTACTCCAAAACTTGCAATAGCTGCAAGCATAAATAAACTGATTTTTTTCATAAACATATTTTTGTTTGCAAAGGTGTAACAAATAAAAGGCCTAAAAGCATATAAGCTGTTAAAATGACATTTTGACAATAGTACTTACCTCGATCTAACCTTATGGCTATGATCCAATAAATAAAACAATCCTATTTGCAGGGTTCTGGCTTTTACTTCATTGGAACCTTCTCCAATATCACTTACCCCCAAATTATATCTTCCACCAATACCAAAGCCAGAATCAGATAAATAGCTCAATCCAAATCCGAGTGAAACGTTGGTAGATTTAAAATCATCATCGGCATCCTCTTCATCACCGTCGGCATCATATTTAGAATTTACCAGTAATCCTAACTGTGGTCCTGCTTCTATACGGAACCCGTTGTTAAACATGTATTGAAACATAACCGGTATATTGATATAGTCTAACTTAACTTTAGTTGTTCCAAGTGAAGTTTTTATTTTCCCTCCCTCCTGGGAGTATACCAATTCCGGTTGAAGGGCCCATTGTTCTGCTGCACCTAAATGAATATGTGCTAACCCCCCAATATGTAATCCAATCCTTGTATCATTTTCATCAAAATCTTCAATGTTTAATGATGAAATATTTACACCGGCTTTTAAACCAAATTTCGCCGGCCCTTGTGCAAGTAGGGCTGTTCCAATAAAAAATGCTGTAAAGAAGAAACTAATCTTTTTCATAATAAATGCGTTTTGCGGCATCTCTGCAAAAAAAAGGCCGCAATTAATGCAGCCTGAAAAGATATTTGTAGATTATCCTATTTAGAACTGCTCGAAGCGCCACCTAAATGGATTTGAAAACCAATGTTAAGCCCTATAGTATTATATCTTTTTTCCCCACCAAAGGCATCTCCTCCCTGCGATCTATAACCAATTCCAAATTCCAAAGCGGTATTTGGCGTTAAGAATACAGCAGGCCCTGCAGAAATAGAAAACTGGTTAAAACTTTCTTTATCATCCCCACCAAAAGAACCTGCACCAAAGCTTGCATCCGCAAACAAGTTTACTTTTTGTACCGCAGGTAAGAAATAATATCTTATAAATGGTGCAGCTAACAAAGATGTGAAACCTTCATCTTCCCCTTTTTCCTTATAAGATGAGAGTGATAAGCGTAGGCCCCCGGCGAGGTTGTCAATAAAGAAATATCCAACATTGGGATTAAATTCAACAGTGGTAACCCGGGAATCATCCGGTGCATCTTCTCCTTTACTTGTTTGAAAACCTGCATTTCCGCCTACCATAAATTGCCCTTTGTAAATTTGTGCATCTGCTACAATACTTATAAATGCAAAAGCAACTAAAAAAATCTTTTTCATAATTATTTGTTTTGGGTTAGTAAATAATACAATGTAAAATTGCTTCACAAAGATGTTCAAACCATTTGAGACAGCAAAATCTTCATACTTAATTCACACGAATCAATGGGAAACAACTAAAAGTATTTATGCAAATACAATTTTTTGCAAACAGTCTTTTCTAATGGAAATTTAAAATGTTTACTAAGTAAATATTGGAGTGTTTTATACCAGGTAAAAAGTGTTAGCAGTTATATTCCATCACTTTCTCCTAAAAAAGAATATCGATAATCAACTGCCGGAACAAAAGTTTCTTTAATTGTCCTTGCGCTCAACCAGCGGTAAAGATTGATCATTGATCCGGCTTTATCATTTGTTCCGCTTGCTCTTGCGCCGCCAAAGGGCTGCTGACCTACCACAGCACCGGTGGGTTTATCATTAATATAAAAATTACCTGCAGATTGTCTTAATTTATGTGTCGCTAATTCTACAGCTTCCCTATCCTGTGAAATAACAGCACCTGTGAGTGCGTAAGGCGAAGTTGAATCAACCAGATCCAATGTTTCTTCAAATTTTGCCTCATCATAAATATGTATGGTTAACACGGGTCCAAATATTTCTTCGCACATGGTTACATATTTTGGATCTTTTGTTTCGATGATGGTTGGGTGAATAAACCATCCTTTTGATTTATCAAAATCACCTCCTACTAAAATATCAACGTCCAGGTTGTTTTTTGCATCTGTTATGTATTGGGCAATCCTGTCAAAACTTTTTTCATCAATCACGGCATTTATAAAATTGCTAAAATCTTCTGTCGTTCCAATTTTAAAAGAGTTGACACCATCAATTAATAAACGCTTTACATCTTCTGCCAAATTAGAAGGAATGTATGCCCGTGAAGCGGCTGAACATTTTTGCCCCTGGAATTCAAATGCCCCACGTAATAAGGCGGTGACAACTACCTTAGGATCGGCAGAATGATGTGCAATTACAAAATCTTTGCCTCCTGTTTCACCAACAATGCGGGGATAAGATTTGTAATTACCAATATTCTCACCTATTGCCTTCCACATGCCATTAAACACACCCGTAGAGCCTGTAAAATGTACACCTGCAAAATCACGGTGTGCCAGGCAAACCTTACCCACGGTAGGCCCATCTACATAAACTAAATTAATTACGCCATCGGGCAAGCCTGCTTCTCTTAAAATACGCATGAACATTTGCGCCGAATAGATTTGAGTGTTAGCAGGCTTCCACACAACTACATTACCGCACATGGCAGCAGAAGTAGGAAGATTGCCACCGATAGCTGTAAAATTAAATGGTGTAATGGCCAACACAAATCCTTCCAGCGGCCGCCATTCCATGCGGTTGTGCATACCAGGTGCACTAATCGGCTGCTGTTTATATATCTCACTTAAAAAATGAACATTGAAACGCAAAAAATCTATCAATTCACATACTGCATCAATCTCTGCCTGGTACACATTTTTACTTTGGCCCAACATGGTAGTACCGTTCATGTGGTAACGGTATTTAGTTGAAATAAGATCTGCCGCACTCAGGAAAATATTAGCACGGCTTTCCCAGGTCATGTTTGCCCATGTTTCTTTAGCAACTAATGCAGCATCTATCGCTTTTCGTAAATGAGTCTCATCGCCTGCATGAAAATGAGCCAGGGTGTGAGATGTTTCGTGTGGGGGATGGATGGCGCCTGTTTTGCCGGTTCGCACTTCCTGGCCGCCAATGTACATGGGAATATCGAGAGGCGTTGATTTTAATTCAGCTAATGTTTTTATCAGTGCTTTTTTTTCAGCACTTCCGTGAGCATAATTATAAATAGGTTCATTAACCGGTAAGGGGTAAGAAAAATAGCCAAGGTTCATAAAAAGTGTTTGATGCTGTTACTAATAATTGCATTAGCTGACAGCCACTACTTTTATGTATAGACTTCAGCTAATACTTTCTTTGTCACATTTTTTCCGCCGCCAAAATTAGTGATTAAACTTTCAATAGTATTAATTGGCCCCCAGGGTATTCCCCACCATCCGGCAATGGTAGTTAATAAGGACCACTGCAAACTTTGTAAAAAAGCGTTGTCATCTGACTTAATAAAGTAAATACCTGAACTGCGTTTATAGGTAATAAAAATAAAAGAGATGCAATATTGATAAACAACAAATTTTGCTCCCCGATCGAGTTGGTCTTTAATGACGAACGCAGACATTCCTTCGGCTCCGTGGATTTTCATAAGGTTTGGTTTTAGTTATAAAAACTTTATAGCGGATTAGTTAATGTAAGAAAAGAAATATTTTACGCAATTGAAAGTGATTTGTATTCTTTCATCTGAATGAAAGTATTCTTTCATTCGTAATAAAGTAATGTTTATGCGTTAAAATACGTGGACGAATTATGAATTATAATGAAGAATGAATCACATTACCCACTTACCTATTACTTAATTTCCCCATCCCGAATTCCCAATCACCAATTCCAGTTACCCATTACCAAACTAACTCTCCACTTCCTTTGATTGCATAAGATATGCTTTGATGAAACCACCGAGGTCGCCATCCATTACAGGGGCTACATTACCCACTTCAAAATCTGTACGGTGGTCTTTGATCATTTTATAGGGATGAAAAACATAGCTGCGAATTTGTGAGCCCCATTCTATTTTTCGTTTACTTGAATTCGCTGCATTTTTAGTTGCTTCACGCTTGCGCATTTCTTCTTCATACAAACGACTCTTTAACATGGTCATAGCCTTATCGCGGTTCTCACCTTGTGTACGTGCTTGCTGGCACTCAACAATGATACCCGATAGTTTGTGGGTTAAGCGCACCGCCGTTTCTACTTTATTTACATTTTGTCCGCCGGAGCCGCCACTGCGGAAGAAAGCCCATTCAACATCAGCCGGACTTACTTCAATTTCAATGCTATCATCAATCAATGGATAGGTATATACGGATGCAAAAGAAGTATGGCGTTTTGCATTAGCATCAAAAGGAGAAATACGAACCAGACGATGCACGCCGCTTTCAGCTTTTAAAAAGCCGTATGCAAATGGCCCTTCAAATTGAAGGGTCGCACTTTTAATACCTGCCCCATCTCCCGCCTGCCAGTCAAGTTCAGTAACGCTCCAGCCCTGCTTTTCTCCATACATGCGATACATTCTTGCAAGCATCTCAGCCCAATCCTGGCTTTCGGTACCGCCGGCTCCGGAATTTATCTGTAAAATACCCGGCAATTCATCCTCAGGCTCGTTGAGAGTACTTTTAAATTCTGCTTCTTCAATTTCTTTTAAAGCATTTTCGTATGCTGCTTTTACATCATCTTCTGTGCCTTCACCTTCTTTCCAAAATTCAAAAAGCACTGCAAAATCCTCTACAGCAGCTTCTACCTGGTCATACATCTTTACCCAAAACTCATTAAGCTTAATGTCTTTTAAAATAGAAGTAGCCCGGGTAGTATCATCCCAAAATCCGGGTGAAAGGGAAAGCTGTTTATCGTTATTTATTTTTTCCTGTCGGTTAGTAACGTCAAAGAAACCTCCTTAAGACAACTACGCGGTCTCTCATTTCTTTAATCTGGTCTTGTGTCATGGTGGCGAAGATAAGTGCTTATAGGCAAGTAAGTTTCTTGCAATGATCGCAAGGGAAATGCCATGTAAAAAGAATGCTGCATTCAAAGTTGTGTCTTGCCTCCCCGTTGTGTTCGTTGCGTGAAATCTTCGGGCATTCTTTATTTTGTTTCTTGCCAGGCATCTGGCTAATAATTGAATAATTTAAATGAAGATATTAGATGTGGAAAACTATGTGAAAAACAGGTGTAAAACAGGTGCAAAAGATCAGTGACAAAAATTTGGAATGTCAGGTTTACAAGGTGTACCTTGTACCTACAATTGAAAAGCAAGAATCCCTCAAAAGATGATTGTGATTCAATCAAGGGCATCGGGGTTAGTAAGTAAATACATGCTTCGGCAAGTATAGAAAAACAGACTTCGGTGCTTTTTTTATGTTGTGAATTGAAACAAAGAAAAAGCGCCTTTTTTATACTTTGTGCCTAATAAAGCAACTGTAGAAAGTTTCTTTCTTTTAATTTCTTTAGCTGTCGCCTCTGCGATGCGTAAGAGGGGAATGCTTATCGAGCTTTGTACTTCACTCACCAGCTCTTTTATGCATGGGGTTGGCGTCAATTAAAAGGCAATCTGCACCGGCAGTTCCAATTTTTTGCAGCGTTGCTAATGTTATTAATTATTTTATCCAGTTTCCTTGTTAGTCTCTTTATTTCATGATAGTTAACAGAATATAAAAATAATTTTTGCTGGCCTCATCATCACCTAATTCTGATATTCGTCTGCTCGTTAATAATATGATAGTAACCTATGATGAATACCAGCTTAATCCTCCGACCAACCCGATGGTTTTCATATTCAATTATTAAATTAAAAGCGCTTACGATCATTTAAATCAAATCCGTTTTCTCCTCCCCAAGCCTGGCTGTTTCTGCTTCGTCCAGATCATCATTAGGACTATGGGCAGTGAACTCAATATCATTATCCATATCCTTATCCGCTTGTTCATGGGCCGCTTCTGTTATTTTTCTTTCTGCATTACTTATTTCATGACGTGCAGGATTTTCATGCCCTCCCTGTTCTTTGCCATTTTCGCTTTGTTGATTTCGCTTTTGCATAATTATATATTTTTTGATTAATAACCTCTCTTCTAATACATATAAAATTAAGCCGTATTGATGAACTTAAAACCATCAGCTTCTGTTGCTATATAAACTGTCTTTTTATAACAAGAATTTCCTGCGAATTAGACGGAATTGAAATGTTGAATTACGTCCATTGCTGGTATTTTGATTTAAGGGCATCTCTAAAAACCTATGTATAAACGACCATCTTTCAGGCTGAGCTTGCCGAAGCCTTTTAAACAATGGTTTTATTAAAATTTAAACGTAGTCTTTCGTGCTGACAGGTTTAGAGTTGCTTTTATTTAATCTTTGTTATTCCTATGAAAATTTAATGCGGCATGATAGAATTTGTTATCAAAGATTGTAATGGTTATATCTTGCAATTAGGTCAAGACTATTTAGCCGAATGAAAACAATTGTAGGTTATCTCAAAGATTATTTCAGAACAGTTGACAAACGTATTCTTTCACTTTCAGTCATTTTTACTGCCTGTTTTATTTTTATTAATTATTATTTTAAATTAAATGACCACATTAATACATTTGGCCAACTACAACAATATGCAAGTTGGTATACAGTATTTTTAATGTCATTTTCTTTTGCCTATTTCTTATTAGTTTATTTTAAAAGAGCGACCATTTTCAATAATAGGTCATTCCTGCTTCTTTTATTTATTGCTCCTTTATTATTTGCCTGGAAAATGGCTGCTTCTGTTGACTTTATACAGACAAGTGATGAACTACACAATAACTATTGGAACAAGGTGATCTATTGGCCTTTCAAATTAATAGTAATGCTGACCGCCTTATTTATTGTTTGGAAAATTTTTGACAAACAACAAAAATTTTATGGATTAACCCTGCAAAAATTTGCTGCCAAGCCATATCTTATTATGCTTTTCATCATGATACCTTTAGTTGCATCAGCATCCACCCAGCCGGATTTTTTAGCCATGTATCCTAAGCTAAAAACAGTACAATTTTTAACTGGTGAACAAAACAGCGGTTGGTATAAATTACTTTATGAACTTTCCTATGGTTCGGATTTTTTTACCATTGAACTTTTCTTCCGCGGGTTTTTAGTGCTAGCATTTTGCAAGTGGGTGGGTAAAGATGCTATTTTACCTATGGCCATTTTTTATTGCACCATTCATTTCGGTAAGCCTCTTGGCGAATGTATCAGCTCTTTTCTTGGAGGGATAATATTAGGTGTTGTTACCTACCATACCCAAACCATTTTTGGAGGTTTGATGGTGCACTTAGGCATTGCCTGGTTGATGGAGTTGGGTGGGTATTTAGGAAATTTTGCACACACTTTTTGAAGAAGATATACCCCTTGCTGCTTTATTTAGTTATCACCAATTAAGGCTGCCCCTGGTATAACCTGCGAGTTCAGCAGCGTGACCTAATGAGAGCCTTCCTTATTCGTACAGTTTTGTTGCCAAAAGCATCGCAGTTTCTTTGTTATCAGGTCTAAATTGTCTGATGATGCTGAATTATAAAACTGGGTAAAGCGAATTATGTTTAACACTAATCTCTTCACAATCTAAGAATACTCAAATTATAAGAAATGATTGTCCTGCTTTGCTGCAAGAAATTCAATTCAGAAAGAAACCACACCAACTCCCTCTCCTTTTTGGAGAGGGCTGGGGTGAGGTTACTGCAGGCCTGTAAGCCGGTTTCTGTGTTTCGTTAAGGTAGTACACTAACTTAACGATGTGCTATCATTTATCTGCGATTGCCATTACTGGCAACCTGTATCTGCCTACCCTGGATCATTGGACGAGCAGCCCTCAATCGATCCTATACATGGCATTTCAGCACGCAAGGTTTACCCGCACATTGCCATTACTGGCAACAGCCGTAGGCTCTTACCCTACATTTTCACCCTCACCCCTTCCCTCTCCAACAAGTTAGAGAGGGTGAGGCAGTTATTTTCTGTGGCACTGTCTGTTCCCGTTTTGAAAGAGACCCGGCTATTAACCGGTACGTTGCTCTTTGCTGTCCGGACTTTCCTACCCTGTTTCCTTCGTCAGGATCCAAAGTCGATAGCGCAGCATGCAGTAATGCAAAAATAGTTGATAGCACGAATTAAAATCGAATTACACGAATTGAATAATACTAAATCCATAAAAAATCGAACAGGAAATACGGAAGATTGACTATTTACTATTGAATATTAGATACAGACTATTGACCATTCAGTTTTCTTACCTTTCATTTATGAAATTGCTTTTTCTTTTTGTTCTGCAACTGGCAACCCTAATAATAAAGGCACAGACCGATAGTTTTTATTTGCTCAAACCTGATCGTGTTTTTGATGGTGAGCACATGCATGAAGATTGGATAGTTTTAATTAAGGGAAACAAGATTGAAGCTGCAGGTAGCATGAATTTAAAACTGCCGTCGCATACACGTATTATAGAATTGAAGGGCACTACCCTGCTGCCGGGTTTGATTGAAGGGCATTCGCATCTTTTTTTGCATCCTTACAACGAAGTAAGCTGGAACGACCAGGTGCTGAAAGAAAGCCGCGCCGAACGTACTGCCCGTGCAGTTAACCATGCAAGAGCCACGTTGATGGCAGGTTTCACCACTGTAAGAGATTTAGGAACAGAGGGGGCCATGTATGATGACGTAGGCCTAAAAACAGCCATTGAAAAAAGTGTAATTCCGGGGCCGAGGATAATTGTTGCTACCAGGGCAATTGTTGCAAAAGGAACTTATGCTCCACGTTCGGAAAATGCAGATATTGATTTGCCGCAAGGTGCAGAAGAAGTGGCTGGCGCAGATGAGTTGAGCAAAACCATCCGTAGCCAAATGAGCAAAGGCGCCGATGTAATTAAGATATATGCCGATTATAGTTATGGTCCAGGTGGAGAAACAAAGCCGGCATTTACAGAGGCAGAATGGAGCATAATAATGATGGTGACAAAAAATGGCGGAAGAAAAGTAGTAGCGCATGCGATGGCTCCAGAAGCCATGAAAATGGCTGCTATGGCGGGAGTTTCAACTATTGAACATGGTGATGAGGGCACAGATGAAGTATTTAAACTGATGAAAGAAAAAGGCGTTGCGTTTTGCGCTACGCTTGCTGCAGGCGATGCTGTGTTGCAATACAGGGGTTGGAAAAAAGGTATAGATCCCGAACCTGCAGATATTGTTAAAAAAAAGAAAAGTTTTCAGTCGGCTTTGCGTAATGGCGTAACAATTTGTATGGGTGGCGATGTAGGTGTTTACACACATGGCGATAATGCAAGGGAAATGGAATTGATGGTGGAATATGGCATGAAGCCCATAGATGTTTTGAGATCAGCCACATCTATCAATGCAGATGTATTTGGATATGCCAATAAAATTGGGCGCTTAAAAAAAGGGTTGCTAGCAGATGTAATTGCGGTACAGGGCGATCCATCAAAGGATATTAAGAGTATAAGAAACATGCAATTGGTGATGAAAGATGGAAAGATTTATTTACATTCAAGACAGCCATAATTAAAATATAATTTTTATGAAAGCAATTATTTACCTGCTCTTCGTTGCAGCCGTTTTATTCTCCTGCAAGGGTAAGGACAAGGATAAGGATAAAAAAAATGAATATCCGGAACTTGCCAAAAAACAACTGAACCTGCTCAACCAGCAATACGACAGTGCATTAATTAATTCTGATACCGCTATGTTGAATAAAATTTATGCAAGTGAATTTAGTTACACCACACCCGAAGGGCAGGTTCGCAATAGAAGCCAGCAATTGACCACTATAGGAAGCGGAGGATTAAACCTGGATTATGGGAAAAGTGATGAAGTTGAAATAATTGTGTATGACTCAACAGCCATTGTAACAGGCCGGTTTATGGGAAAGGGAATATTTAAAGAAAATATAATTGACATTAAAGAACGTTACACAACCGTATGGATAAAAAGAAATGGTGAATGGAAACTAGTGAAAGAACAAGGGACGTTTATTCAGTAATCCCAAATGGCAATGGGCAATAGGACAATGAGCAATTGGCAATAGGCAAACAATCGCTAAAGAACTCCCTTTGTTGACGGCAAATAATTTTTTAGCGGGTCTCTTTTCACGGCCATTTTTATTGCTTTTGCAAAGGCTTTAAAAATGGCTTCTATTTTATGATGTTCATTTTCGCCACGGCATTCAATATTTAAATTGCATTTTGCTGCATCTGAAAATGATTTAAAAAAATGAAAAAATAATTCCGTTGGCATATCTCCAAGTTTATCTCTGCTAAAATCTGCGTTCCATACAATCCAGTTTCTGCCGCCAAAATCAATAAGCACTTTTGCTTCCGCTTCATCCATTGGCAAAGCAAAACCATAACGTTCAATTCCTTTTTTATCTCCTATCGCTTTTGCAAATGCTT
>JALZIY010000240.1 GCA_030860085.1 Bacteroidota bacterium
TCCAAGGGTTCCACTAAGGCGAATAGATATTTCTGGTTATGGTGCTTCAACTTTCAGTGACTGGCGAAATCCTGATGCACAAATTGCTACAACAAGCCAGGCGAGATTTGATATAATTGTTGGAAGAACTTCCCATGAAGTAGTACAGGTAAAAAGTATTCTTTATTGCTGCGGTGCAAACGTAGTAAGAACCATTACGATTCAGAGGACGGCAGGTGGGGGCGTAACGCGGCACGACAGCGGTTGGGTTGCAGAAGGCCCAGGCCTGTTTGATTTTTCATATAAGTTGAAGGAACCTCAAATAGTAGCGAATCCTTTTGAGTTTCAACCCGGAGTGATTCCTTATCTATTCCAATCCGGATTGGTAAATCCTTATGTTTTCCATCTCGGATTGGTGAAGGGTTACTACAACATCACCAATATAAAAGACACTACAAGGATAGTTGAAATTCCTCCTCTTGAAGCTGGCGATAAAACAGCAAAACTGCAGGAAGTGATTTATGATGCAGACATCCTGATTGAGGATGTTGCAAAAGGGCAGACAAACGGCTTGGTACCCAGTAAAGGCCAGAAAGGGTTTGTACAATTAGAGCCTTCAGGAGTGCCCATTTCTGCAAGTCAATTAAATTATCTTCTTTTAAAAGAAGGACCGGTAGGAGGGCCGGTTGATTGTTTGCTTAATGTGGCAAGTTCAGGGCAGGAAATGCGTGGCGTAAGGGTTGATACAAATCGCCGTTTTGGATCAACTGTATTTGTAAATGCTGTAAGAGGTTCTCTGGTTTTACCGAATGAGGGCGCCTGGGCTGTTGTTCGCAGTGTAAATAATCAGATTAGTGGAACAAACCCCATTACCGGGGTGCCCCTGATAAAGTTTAACGCAAGTAATATGTATGAATTTGCGGAGCCAGCCGAAGATGCGAATAACCGCTTTGGCTTACTGCATTCCAGCAGGTCGCACAGAACCTTATTTTTAAAACCAGTCATTCAAACGGGCACGACTATAATCACTACGGAGCAGCCTCATTTTGCTGATTTTTATGCAATGTCAGGCACGCATAATATTTTTCCTGATCTAAACAGGGTTTTTCCTGTTGGGGTAGGAAATGGATCGCTAAAAATACATGGCAGCGGGCTGCTTGAATTAACTTCATCCGGAAAAGTGAATGTCAATTCTGTTCCACGTATATTGAGAGCAGACGCAAACGTTAGTTCTTATGTAGAATATTTTGATGCACAAAACAATTTGGCTCAAACCATTATTTCAATTAATCCAAATGCTGCAAAGAAATGGACGACTGAAATGAAATCATATAAAATGGTATATGATGTGCAAGGCCGCAAACGGGTTAAAATATTTCATTTAAACTTTTTCGCCTCTGATACTGACAAGCCAAAAATTGATAAACCCAGATCGGAATATGGCGAATTTTTACAGCCAATGCAGGATATGCTTCAATTCTTCGGCAAAACCGACATGGGTGAATTTGATGCCGATTTTTCCAACTCAGGTTTTTTAAACAGCGCAGAAAGAAAATGGAAGTTATCACACGCTGTTATCATTACTTTTTATACATACAAGATTTTCCCCTTTCATTATGGCAAAATACAGATCGGGCCTGTTAAAACAGGAGAGTTTCCCAAGAAATGGGATGACTATGTAGATAATAACGGAAACAAGTTACCGGCTTGGGAGCAATTAGTAGGCGGACCTATTCCGGAAGTTGCCTGGTTCAAAGGCAAAATAGCCTTCATGATCTATGAAAAAACAGAGCATGGAGAAAGTAAGGCCGGCTTTAGCTTGAAGATCTCAGCGGAGATGGGTGTGATGGCTATATCTTTTTTAGAAATAGCAGCCGGCTATGCTTTAGGTATTGTAGAATGTAGTATTAATTTCTCCCCTGAATTCGCTGGAAAATCTTTTTCATTTAAAGTAGCCCTTGGCTTTCAGGGTAAGGTTAAGATATCAGAACTGGTAGAAGCTGAAGGCTCACGTGCAGTGGGCACAGAATATGAATCTGAAAATAAATTATTCTATGCTGTTTTGATACAGGAACTGAAATTAACTGTTGCAACCATATCTCTCGGGGCAACTGTTGAAGGCAAAGCACCAATTCGAATAAAAGACATGTTGGATGATCCGAAAACTGCAACAAAAGAAACCCTTGCTCAATTTGATTTAACACTGATCATTGAAATCAGTGTTGCCTATGTGATCAATATCGAAGAATCGTACACCTGGAAAGAATTAACAAAGATCTTTTAATATAAAATGGCTCCTTATGCTTTCGAGTACAAAAGCAAGTATTCTATGCTTCCTCCAGAAGTTTACTGGCAATACGATTTCTTTAAATATATTATTTGTCCCCAGGGAAAACCCTTTGCTGCCCTTTGCCAGTGAATTAATCCCCGGCAATGCTATTCCCGCGTTTGCTGAATCAAAATTGAAATTTGTTGCAAGGCTGATACCATCATTGGAGTCTTTGCCTTCGCCTGCAATCGTAGATGAATCCGTTACATTACACACCGGTTTACCTGGTAATGCTAAAAATATATTTTTAGCATTGCAGGATACATTTACTATCACGCTCCCTTCCAATGAATTGAAATCGCTACCCAAGAATGATACATTTATCCGGAAATATCTTCCAAGAAGTTACCGGAATGCTTTCGATTTTTCTCATCCCCGATCACCAAAATATGGGGTAACAGATGATGCATATTTGTGTGCAATAAAAAAAGAAAGTCCTCCAGGTAAAAGGGTTTATAGTACTGATGACGTGAGTTGGGGGAAAGTGTTTGCATTAGCGCTTCGCCAACCTGTTTTGGCTGAACAACTGGGGATGATTTACAAGACAACATTTGAATTGCCAGTGCCCGGATATTTTAAGGAGGGAGGGTGGTTATACGTAGACCTTGCAGAAGAAAGTGATTATTATGAAAGAGCTGTATCTGATGCTGTTTTAATTAAAAAATATGCTGCACGTTTACCCAAACTGACCAGTAAGCGTGTATTGTTTACTCCCATACAGTTTTTAGTAACAGAGGTTCCCCAAAATGGAAATTTTGATCCGCTATTTATAGAAGCCGCAGACTTCGATGATGGTTTTGCTAACATTGTACATTGTGCACAACCTCAGAAAGCTAATCCAATATTGGAGCAAGGCCAGGATGGTTTACCTCCTGTTAAAGATTTTGGAATCAGGATCGGATGGGAAGATGAACAAATTTTGGATTGGCATAACCGTTTATTAAAACGACCTGATCATTTGCCCAGTGGCATTCCGGCAACTCCTGAAAATATTATCCTGGATGTTCCTGTAGGAATATTATCTTATCGGATTGATGTAAAGGATGCAGATGATCCAATAGGGAAGTGGCATTCACTAAATAGGGCAAAGGGATTATTAAAAATTGCAGATGTGGAGCTGGGCTTGTTTGAAGGCGAGCTTGGGGTTGAAGTGGCGCCAACTCAAATGGATGGGTTCAAAGAAGGAATATTTTGGTTGCCTTCTTATTTTTCGCAATGGGATGGAAATTCTGTAGTACTTAAAGATGATAAGGCTGCTGAATTGTATGGCTTACAAGATGCTGTTCCAAAAGCCATAAAGCCGGTAGATATCGACCTGGTACCATTACGATATGGAAAGACATACGAATTTCGTGTAAGGTTGGCGGATATGACAGGTGGTGGCCCGGAGGAATCAGATGATCCACATG
>JALZIY010000246.1 GCA_030860085.1 Bacteroidota bacterium
CCTGTGCGGTTGAATATTACATTTAAAAATGGTGAAATAAATTTATACTCATGTGCCATAAAAATTCTTGAAGGCGATGTAGATAGCCATTACGATTGGAGCTCTGATGTAATGAATGATGAATGGAATGCAAAAAATGCGAAAGCAAAATTAAAAGCAGCACCCACTCAACTTATTTGCGATGCACTGTTAGAACAAGGTATTTTTTCAGGGGTTGGTAATATAATTAAGAATGAAGTGCTATATCGTATCCGTGTTCATCCTGAATCTAGAGTTGAAAAGATACCTGCACTAAAAATTAAAAGACTCTTGGAAGAAGCCCGTAATTACAGTTTCGAGTTTTTAGAGTGGAAAAGAAATTATGAGTTAAAAAAACATTGGCTTGCCCATACCAAAAAAATGTGTTTACGATGTAATCTCTCTATCATTAAAAAATATACCGGAAGTAAAAACCGCAGAAGTTTTTTCTGTGCCAACTGCCAGCTTTTATATTAAAAAAAGTTGTTCACGCTTTAGTGATTGTGGCAGTATTGAAACCTTATTTTATCGGTCATTGTCACCGCTATTTCCACTTCCTGTACCACGTCCGCCGCCGGATGATGATTTACTACCTTTGGATCCTGACTCCTTATTAGAAGATACCTGCTCCTTTTCTGAAGATCTGCTGCCACCGCTGGCGGAGCTTATATCCTTGATGTAGCCGCGATTCCACCTGAGTTACCATTGTTTCGCTTCCTTTAAATTTTTGATTTTCTGCCATAATTTAATTTTTAAAATATAAAAATGTTCCGGGAAGTTTATAAAAAAATAATCCAGAGAAGTTATTTAATACGTCAAAATTGAAACTTCCCTATAGTGATTTTAAATTGCTTCAAATAAATGAAAGTGCTATCAATCACCGGTTTGGCGATGCGGTGCATCAACAGGTTTAGATTGTGGTGATCCTTTTTGCCGCAGGAATATGGATAAAACAACTATAGCGAAAACTGATAAAAATTCACTCTGCCAGTTTTGAAATGACTCAAACCACAAACGGGAATTATTCAAATATTGCATAGCCGTTTCGCTGAGTTCGCCTTTCAACATTTGCTCCTCGTTATAGTCCTTTAAGCTGCCATACCAATGCACCAAAAAAGAAAGGAGAAAAAGAATTGTCAACACAATTGTAAGAGAGTGCTTGTAAACCTCGCTAACCAATCCCCCTTGTTTAACCGGCCAGGGCGCATCTTTTTTACGGGAATTGGGTTCTTTGTCAACAGGTTCTTCACCGCCATCTGGGTCTTTACTTTCCGAAGAACCTTTTTGATAAAGAAAAATCGTCATCGCTACAAAGAGCGCCATCTGCAAAAACTCACTTTCCCAATTTTCAAAAGTAGATTGTAGAAAATGTCCTGAAGTCATGTATTGGCTCATAGCTAATTGCATCCCCCCTTCTTCCTGCATCTCATGGTTATGCTGCTTCAACCCTGTTACGGTCTGGCCGATGAGACTTAGAATGAATAAAATAAAAAAAAACAAAGAAAGACTGTTGTTTTTTAAATGTTTCATTGTTGAACTTTTGTATGTACAAATAAAAAATTGTTCCACAAAGAAAATCATTATTTAGCACCACAGATATTTGTAATATTCAGATTATTCGCCAATAAAGCATAATTAAAATAACAACTTCAACGGATGCTTTAACCTAAGCAAAAAACAGGAAATTATTCGAGCATTGTCTAAGTATCTAAATAAGAATCAGGAACTTCTTTAGATTCTCTTTTAATAATAAAAACAGCCGTTTCCTTGGGCCTAATACCCGACCCGGCTTGCAAGGCAAACATTTTTGTAAATTCTGCCCCAAAAAATAAAATGAGGGCACTGTAATAAACCCAGGAAAGTATGATGATAATTGATGCTGCAGTCCCGTATGAAATCCCCAGGTTTAGTTTTCCTAAATAATAACCTATAACTAATTTTCCAATTAAAAATAATACAGCAGTTAGTGAAGCGCCGATCATAGCATCTTTCCATGTTATTATAGCATCTGGCAATACTTTAAAAATTACCCCAAATAAACCGGTTAACACTACAAAAAAGATTAGCGAATTGACAGAATGAAAAAATGAAAGATTGTAGTTGGGAAAGATTTCAATCAGTTGACTACTTAGAAAATTAAAAAGAGCACTGATGATAAGTGATGCCAATAATAAAAACCCCAATCCCAATACTAATAAGAAGGAAAGTAACCGGTTAGAAAGGAATTTTAACCAACTTTTTTTGGGCTTTGCTTTTACTGACCATATATAATTAATAGAATCCTGCATCTCTGTAAAAATACCTGTCGCTGCAATAACTAAAATGATAGCACCTACAATAGCTCCTATCGTACTTGTTTGTGAAAGTTGAATGTTTTGGATAATATCCTGAATTTGCATGGCAGCTTCATTCCCAATCATTCCTTTTAATTGCAGGTAAATTTTACCTTGTACAGCTACTTTCCCATACACCATACCGGCAAGGGAAATGATGATAATTAATAATGGCCCTATTGCAAAAATGGTATAATAGCTAAGAGAAGCGCTTAATTTAAAAGCGTTGTCATTACTAAATCCTATAGCCGCATATTTAAAAAGCGATGAAACTTTTTTAATTCTTTCCATAATATCTCATTACACATCAACCACCATAAACTTCGGCGCCTGATGGCTGGGGAAATCGCTACACATTAAATTTCGTAATAATAATTTTTACAAAAGAAAGCTTAATAACCAGTATAAAATTACTGGCAATATTTTTTTATGATATTCATAAATTACATCAATGAGGAACTTACTTTATTTTATAGCTGTGGTTTTAATTATCGGTTGGTTATTAGGCGTATTTTATTGGAACGCGGGTGGTATCATTCATATTTTAATTTTACTGGCGGTGATTTCCTTATTGCTGGGAATTATTCGCAGGGCATAATAATTTTACTCTTTGTGCCTCCCAATAATTTATAGAGCAGGCGTGCTGTAGCAATTTATACAATTTGAAAAATCTTCTTAAGCTGCGGCTAAATGAACAAGGCGGGAAGAGCAATCTCTACAAATGGAAGCACAGGTTTTAAACTCAGGATCATGGTAACGTTCGCAAACCTCCGCACATTCTTCACAAATGCCAACACATAACAAAGCAACATCTTCCAGATTTTTCCATCCGGCTTTTAAGGCATGGCATGTGCCCAAACAAATTTTTGCACATTCATCAATAACTTGTTTGGTACGCTGAGAAAAGGAGGTTTCTTTTTGTAAAACAGTTATCAAAAGGCTCTCGCAGTTAAGCCAGGCCTCAAGGCAACTTTCAATATGTAAGTTTGTTACCTGCATTAATTCTTAATAACTTTCTTCCGAAGTGATTCTGCATGCCTAATGAAGTCCGACACATAGGCATCCATGTAAACACCAAAAGCATCTGTAAGGGTACCCTTTGTACCATCCTTCGTCTCTATAACATAAAGAATTGCATTATCATCGGGATTGGATGGTCCCTCAAATCTAAAAAAATTTATAATATTAATTTCCTCTGGTTGATAAATTTTATTATGTTGTAAAGACTTTAAGCCATCTTCAGTAATTCTAAAATCTTCTGTATATCCATATTTTACAACCCTGCTTAAACAAGTGGTGAGGCTTTTCATGTATGGTAAGGTATTATTTTCATTCGCTATCATAGAAGGGTTTGGTTAGATAAACAAAATAGTCTGCCAAAAAATTAAACAGCGCTTTAGTAAAGCCTGAGTAGTTATTTACCCAATAAATGAGGCTGGTAAAAACCAGCCTCATTTATTGGGTGTATAGTTATAGGTTCATGTCCCCATAGTAAAAACTCTTACTCTATTTCCTGCTCCCGCCTAACTCCTAATCTATTGCCTTATGCATATCTCTTAACCGTCTTACTTCGTCATGCCCCATTTTTAATTGAGTTTTTTGCCTTACTATCAGATCACGAAGTGGAGCTTCTATATCCGTATCTGAATTTAACGCCATATCATAAGCTTTTTGTGCAGCATCTTCGCCAAACTCACAATTGGCCAAAACCGTTTTGCGGTCATGACCGGTAACAACTGCTTTCAGATCCATCCATACACGATAAATTTTGCCAGAGTTGGTTGTGCCATCAGAAGGATCTCCACCTAAACGGGAAACTTCTTGTGTTAATTCACTATTATACTGTGTGCTTTCCTGTATATACCGGTGAAAAAGTGTGCGCAGGTCTGCATCTTCGTCTTTTAATTCTTCAATTGCTTTTTCATATCCTACTATACGGTCATTATTAATTTGAATAAGGTCGTTTAGCAAGTCTGTAACATTTGAATTTTTTTCCATGATTGTAATTTTTAAATAATAACTAAAAAATCGTACCTAAATGTAATAGATAAGAAAAGTAAGTTCGTAGTGAAAGAAAAGAGAAATAGCGATCCAAATACGCCAGGGAATGGTATGAAAATTTCTTGCAATTTTATTATAAAAAATATTCTTGTGGCAAAATATTCTAAAACAGCGGGTAAAAAAGTAAAAGAAGCCATGCACGAACTGAAAGAAGGAAAGCTCAAAAGCGGCAGTGGTAAAAAAGTAACTTCCCGCAAACAAGCTATAGCAATTGGTTTATCAGAAGCAAGGGAAAAAGGCGCGAAAGTACCAAAGGAAAAAACAGCTTCAAAAGCAGAAAAAAAATGACAGTGAATAAAGGATCAATTAATAAAACCAGCAGTAATAAATACACTACTTAAGCTAATACAAGGACAGTAAGGCAGAGTATTGTTA
>JALZIY010000291.1 GCA_030860085.1 Bacteroidota bacterium
TCCAAGGCATCCAATTGGTAATTTAACACTGGTGTACGCACCCGAACGCTGCCAATACCTGGCAATAAATATACTTCCTCAAAATGGCAGTGCTATAATTGCGGCTGCACAACCAATATTCAAAAAATTGTTTCCCGAAACTCCTTTCATCTATAGCTGGTTAGACAAAGAATTAAAAAATGTAGGAGCAAACTCCGATATGGGAGCGAAGTCCGACGAGTTTTCAATTGTTGTTTTTCTTGCCGTGATGGCCATAACAATTGCGTGTATAGGGCTATTGGGAATAGCTACCTATACTGCAAGGATTCGGCAAAAAGAAGTAGGCATACGTAAAATAATGGGTGCAAGCGTAAAAGCAATTGTGATGCTTTTATCAAAAGATTTTATAAAATTATTATTGATTGCAAGCGCTATTGCATTGCCTGCAGGATATATTGTAAGCAGCAATTTTCTTTACGAATTTGCTTACGCATAGACGTAGGTTGGGAAATATTAGTATTGAGTCTTTTGCTTATATTGATGCTGGGCCTATTGACTATCTGTTCGCAAACTTTGAAAGCAGCAATGGCAAATCCCGTTAAAAATCTAAGAACTGAGTAGCGAATAGGTAATTGACAATAGGCAATAAGCAATGAATAATAGTAAACAACTTGTGAACTCGTGAACCCGTGAACTTTTAAACTCATATATATGCTAAAAAATTATCTAAAAATCGCCATCAGGAATTTATCCAGACACAAGCTGTTTTCGTTCATCAATATTTTTGGTTTGGCACTAAGCATGTCTATTTGCCTGCTCGTATTAATGCATGTCAATGATCAACTTAGTTATGATAAATTTCATCCTAAAGCTGATCGCATTTACAGGGTAATAACTGAATTGACGAACAAGTACGGCTCCTCTTTTCGTTTGGCAAGTTCAGCCTTGCCCTTAGCACCGGCACTATCCAGCGACTACAGCTTTATTGAAAAATCGGTTAGGTTTTATAATGCCGCGGCAGGTTTTGCCTCAACAGGCACAAAGGAGATCGCAATAAAAACGGCATTTACCGATCTGGGTTTTTTTGATGTGTTTGGATTTACGCTTTCTGCAGGAAACCCGGCAACTGCGTTGACAGCACCCAACAGTATCGTATTAACTACGGAAACAGCCGCCAAATTTTTTGGTAACAGTAACCCTTTGGGACAAACCATTTCTTTCACACGTTTAGGCAGCTTCCAGGTTACCGGTGTGATGGATGTGCCAAAAGGAAAATCGCATATTGATTTTGAAGCTTATTTATCTATGAGTTCTGTTGCGGCATTAGAAAAAAACGGAGCATTACCGCCGATGCTTGATAAGGGTGATAGCCAGGGCAATACATATACTTATTTACTGCTCAAAGAAGGTAGCACAAAAAAACAATTGAACACCGCTGTAGATAGGTTGTCTGCAACTCTGCTGGCTGAGACAAAACTCCAGGGAAAAGAAAACTTTGCTCTTCATGTTCAGCCGTTCAATAAAATTATACTTGGCGAAGAATTACAAAATAGTATTGGTAAAGTTGGCTCAATGGGAAAGCTGTTAGCAGAAGTGCTCATTGGTTTCATCGTCCTCCTTTCTGCATGTTTTAATTATACCAACTTATCCATTGCACGTTCATTAAACAGGGGCAAAGAAGTTGGCATTCGTAAAGTGGCAGGCGCATTTCGTTACCAGGTATTTTACCAGTTCATTCTTGAATCAGTTCTCATTGCATTTTTATCATTGGCACTGGCGTATTTTTTTCTAAACCTAATGATAGATCATGCTCCTTTCATAGGTGAGATGTCGTTACCAGATCTGTCGTTTGACAGTGGAATATTTCTCTGGTTCATACTTTTTACATTGTTTACAGGCTTACTGGCCGGTGCTTTGCCTGCATGGATTCTTTCCTCTTTTAAACCTGTGGAGGTGCTGAAAAATTTGTCCAATATTAAATTATTTGGCGGCAACAATTTTCGGAAGGGATTGATCATCATTCAATTTACTTTGGCATTGGTCACAACCATCTTTACAGCTATTGCATCACGGCAATTTAATTATATCGCCACGGCAGATCCGGGCTATGACCGTGAAAATTTATTGGTAATTCCTTTACAGGGAGCTGATCATAAAATTCTGTCTGCTGAGATCAGCCGTTTGAGTGCAGTGCAAAATATCACAGCCACTTCCACTATGCTCGGTAGAAATACATCCGGTAGAAGTAATGTAAGACTGCAACCCGATACCGATCCTATGCAAATGGATTATTATTCTGTTGACCAAAATTTTATAGCTGCCATGAATCTTAAATTGCTCGCAGGCACAACTTTTCCTGGTAATATATATACTGGCGGCGAGAAGTTTGTAATTGTAAATGAGACAGCTATTAGAATACTTAATCTTAAAACCCCGGTTGATGCAATTGGAAAATCAATACTGTTAAACGATACTATTCAGGTTCAAATAGCGGGAGTATTAAAGGATTTTCACCACCAGGGTTTGGCTGTACAAAATGGCCCGCTTATGTTACGGTACAGGCCGGAGGATTACAATTTTCTTGCCGTGAAAACTATTGCTGCTCATGCAGACGTTGTAAGCGAAATTGAAAAAATATGGAAAAACAATTTTCCGCAACAGCCTTTTACAAGTAGTTGGTTCGGGGAAGATCTTTACAAAAGGCAATCTGCAAACGACACGGTTTCTATGCTTGGCTTTCTCGCTTTCATGTGTATAACCATTGCCTGTCTTGGCTTACTTGGAATGGTGATCTACAATACGGAAACGCGTCGAAAAGAAATTGGTATTCGCAAAGTAATGGGAGCATCTGTTGCTGCTATTGTCGCCCTGCTGTCTAAAAGTTTTGTAAAGCTTGTTTTAATAGCAGGATTAATCGGGTTACCTATCAGTTATCTGTGTGGATTTTTCTTTTTAAACATCTTTGCTAATCGTGTAAATATTGGTTTTGGAAGCCTGTTACTTAGTTTCCTGGGGTTACTCGTAATCGTTTTAATAACTATCAGTTCGCAAATATTTAAAATAGCAACAGCTAATCCTGTAGATAGTTTGAGAAGGGAGTGAAGTCGTGAGTGGTCAATGGTGAGTGGTGAATAGGATAAAGAAAAATTTTATGAACCAAACAAAAATATATCTATTAAACATTGTTGCACAGTTTATCCTGAGGTACGAAGGGCACTCTTGTACTGAATCAATTTATTCAGCATTATGCATCAGTCATTATAGGAACGATGTGTCTGAAAGATTGAAAGTACAAGCTGGATAATTTTTTGTCATCCCGATACTTCGTACCCCAGTACAAGTTGTGGACGATGTCAAAGAGTTATGGTTAAAAGATTTTTCCTTGTCATGCTGACGAAGGAAGCATCTCAAAGAGTTAGGTTTGAAAGATTTTTCTCTACAAAAAAGTTTGTCATCCCGATACTTCGTACCTCAGTACAGGCTGTGGAATAGATTTAAAAGACATTGATTTGAAAACATTTTGTGCAGCAATGAAATATAGAACAAAGTCGAATAGAAATCCAAAACGTAAGTGAGTGACCCGCGTCCGAAATAAAAATAGTATTGTGCGTATTTAAAAAGTATTTAAAAAATCAGCAGCATTTAAAATGGGAATTTCACGAAAAGGATGTAGTATAAGCAAGTCATCATCTCCAGTTATGATGCAGGAAGCTTTTGCAGCTACAGCTAATTCAAGGAATTTATTGTCTTTGGGATCGCGGCAGACATTTATTGATTCTGATATTTCTTTGAACACTAAAAGTTCTTTCAAATCATTAATAATGCCTAACCGGGTTCCTAAAGAAATGTATTTATCAAACTTTGGTCGCACCAGCACATTACAGAATTCGTTGTATGTCTCAAGACTTGCCGATATTTTACCTGATTGCCTGGCTTTGTCGTATGCCAGTTTTGTAGTTGAATGTGTGAAGAGAAAGGCGCTAATGAGTGTATTGGTATCTATAACCAAAACATTATTCTTCATTCAACAATTGTTTCAGCTTTTCTTCAGTAAGGCCGTTATTAGCAGCTTCTTCTCTCGCTTTTTTCAGCAAAGTTTCAAAATCTTCTTCTTTCAGTTTTTGCAAAACATCTTCTATTTGTTGCGCAAAACTTTTTTCGAGATGATCTTTAATCTTTGGAGAAACATTTCGCCATTTTTTTGCTGTCGCATCAGCTACTTCAATTACTATTCGTTCCATTATTTTTTTTTCTATCAGATAAAATTACAAAAAAACAAACTTTTAAAAATTTATGAACGGAATGATTTTAATTCCCTCTCCAGATTAGAGCCCGTTCCATTTCCCTTCTCCTTTGGAGCAGGCAACCGCAAGGTTGGGAGCGTAGCTCGGAAGGGCGGATGAGGTCGAGAGGGGCAAGGGGTGAGGCACTAATAATGAACACACACTGTATCAAAAACGTACACTTAAAAATTATGGAAAAGATAATACGCTGTTTTTCAGTGGATCATAAACTGGTACAGATTTAATAACAAGAGTAAAAAATTATCAACAACTCTATGATTCAATTACAACACATATCAAAATGGCACCAGGTAGGAGGGAGACCATTTTTTATTCTAAAAGACATCAACCTCGAATTTAAAGAAGGCGAATTTATTTCCATCATGGGACCGTCAGGTTCCGGTAAATCTACCTTGCTCAATATCATCGGCATGCTGGATAATCCCTCAGAAGGAAGTTATAAATTTCTGGGCGAATCTGTTTATGACCTCAAAGAAAAACAC
>JALZIY010000303.1 GCA_030860085.1 Bacteroidota bacterium
GGCTTGAATAATTATTTAAATTAAGCGCTGTGCGAAGTGAAAACTTTTCACCAACCGTATAACCCATTTCGCCCTTGATATTTATATTACGTACTTCAGGGTCCTGCACAACAGCAAAAGATTTTCCACTTGTCTTATCATTAATAAACAATGGCAAATTGGTGATCTTGTTCAAACCTAATTTTACATTATAGCTAAAATGATCGGTCAGTGAGCCTTTAAAGCCACCATAGATTTCTTCAATTCTTGAATTGTTGGAAAAGCCCGGCGCCCATATCCACGGATTATAAGTAGCTAATGACTGGTAAGTATTGCTGCGTAAATATCCTATCCATCCTCCCAAAATTGTAAACCGCTTATCGGGAGAACTAAATTCTGCCATAATATTCGGCAACAATTTAAATTCGCCATTATCCCATGATGGCTTTATACCCGCCTGCAGATTTAGATTTACTGTCTTCACTAAAAGGGAAGGCGCCAATGAAAAATAATTATTCGTAATTACCTTTTTATTATCGGGTGTGTAACGGGTAAGATTTCCTTCAAGCGCTACAGCCGCTTCAAACTTGCCCCCAAAAGTTTTTTGAAGAGGCAAATTAAAATATGCATTCGACTCTCTGTTTTTTAACCGGTCATTAAAAATATCCAGCTTTATTTCCGGTGCGTAAGAAATACCTAATTCTGTTCGATTGATATTACGTAAACTAAGTCTTGATGAGAAAGTTTCAAATTTTACTTTAATGGAATCTTCAGAAAAAATCATTGTTTTAGGTTCAAAGCCGTACTTATTATACCGTTCATCTTTCGCGGAAACGCGTCCGTTCCACTCCAGGTTCTCGCCTGTTTTAAAAAATCCATTTATACTAATATCCGTGTTACTATAGTCCTGTAGTTTAATTTTTCCTTTCGATGAAATGTGCCTGGCATATATATTTAAACCTGCTGTATTTCCATCACCCAATGATAAGCCTGTTTCAAAATAGGGCGTTTTAAAACTGCCATAACCAATTTTTGCATAATTATAATTATCCCACTTTCCCCCGGTATCAACATCTAAAGCCAAGGGCTTTAACAATCCAGGTTGATAGGCTAAAACCAAATTTTGATTGGGAATTTCATATTGCAAACGAGGGCGTGTAGTGTCAGTGATAGCAGGCGACGCATTAAAATTTATTTTTGCTGCATCCTTTAATACCGGCTTAAAGGTAGATGATACATTTACTTCCCTTTTTCTAATAGTATCCTGTGCAAACGTATTACCTATTAATAAAAAACATAAAACTATTAAGATGATTGAACGCATATATTTTGCTTGTCCTGTTATTAATTATCAAGTTTACTATTTCCTTTCTCTGTTGCAATTACCCCATCTAATTTTCTTTGTGCCTCGCTTTTTAGTTCCACATTCAAACTATTTTCTACTACACTTTGAAAAGTAGCTTTTGCATTAAAAAAATCTTTTTGTTTAAAATAAACATCACCTAATAAAATATAGGCCTTTGTTACCCAAAAATCATACGAGCCGGATTTGTTTATCACTTCGAAGGCTGCTTTTTCCGCATCTTTCAATCTATCCAACGCAAACCAACTGTTGGAAATTTCGTACCGGGCTTCAGCAGAAAGCGCACCTTTATTTACACTTACTACATTTTTAAAGGCATTCATTGCTGCATCGTATTCACCTTTTATTTGTGCTGATTTACCAATAGCCATATTTGCCAATGCCCTGTCATCGGAGCTGCTGCCCTTTTGTGCCACTAAATCTTTTGCATTGTCAACAGCCTCTGCCCATTTTTGTTGCTGATATTGACTACGCAACAAGCCACGCATGGCTTCCAATCGTATTTCCTGGTTACCTGTTAATTGTTTTAGCTGTGCATAATTTTTTTCCGCTTGCGCATAATTTTTTTGCTCAAAGAAATTAATACGTGCCGCCGCTAAAACGGCTCTTTCTGCAAAAGCATTAGGCGAACGTGAAGCCACTGCTTCATAATGATCCAGGGCTTTTGTCCAATTTTTTCTTGTATTATAAATATCAGCAACATAGTAGTGCGCTTCAATGGCACTGGCACCATCACTAAAACGTTGCAGGTAATTTTCCAAAGAACCTAATGCAGCAGCGCTTCCATTCTGGTATTGATTTTCGGCAGCAGCAAATGTCAATGAGTCTTCCGCACTTACAGATAATGGTTTACCCGCAGCACGGGCAACATCAGCATATTCATTTGGTTTACCTTGCTCCACATAAATAGTCCTTAAATTTTCCAGTGCATCATCTGCTTCCGATGAGTTAGGATAAAGACTAACCACTTGCCTGAATTGCGCAATGGCTTCGTTATTATTATTAAGATTGTAATAAGCAATACCCAATTTTAAATAAGCCTGTGGTTTTATACTGTTATTGCCTGTTGATTTTGTAAGGGTGTTTAAATATGGAATGGCTTCACTAAAACGTTCATCAGCAAGATAAGTATTGGCAATTTCCATTGTGGCATCGGTGACAAGTGATGAATTGGGAAATTTGCGTACCACCGTATTCATTAAATTAATTTTTTCGCCTGAACTATTGATACCGGCTATCATCGCTTTTTGGAAAGTAGCATAATCCTCAGCCGCCCAGGAATATCGAACTACATTGTCATACATTCCTTTTGCTTGAGAATAGCTTTTACTCATAAAGTAGGCATCTGCAGTTCTTAAATAAGCATCCTGCGTCAACGCATCAGAACTGAGTGAAACCGAAGTGGCCAAAGGCTCAAAGAATGATTTAGCCACTGGGTAATTTTCTTTCCGGTAATAAGAATAACCAAGATTATATTTTACGGTTTTCTCATTGGCTTCACCACTGGTTGGTGCACCGGCGTTTAAATAAACATAATAATAACGAATGGCATCATCAACCCTGTTATCCCGGTACGCAATTTCTCCTTTCCAAAAATTTACAAATGGTAATACTGATGCATTATTGGGGTCTTTCAAAGCCTTATCCAACAAAGCATCGGCTTCCGCCAGGCGTCCATCATTTATTAATTCTGTTGCACGGCCGTATAATATTTTTGGATACAGCCTTTTTGTGTTTGCAGAAGGATATTGCAAACCTTCAATCAAAGACAATGCATCGCGGTAATTATTTGTATTAGTCAAAGCGCCTACCAATAGTTCTGTGGCTTCATCGCTGTATGTAGAGTTTGGATAATCATTTAAAAAGGAACGAAGGCTTTTCAGCGCCTCATCCTGGTAGCCTAATTCATAGGAAAGTTTTGCATAATTAAATCTGGAAATTTCTCTCTGAAATTGATTGCTGTTATTTACAGAACTAAATAAAAATGCATTCCGCGCATTGGGTTTTTGCGCTGTTTTTAAATAAGAATCCCCCAATAAATACATGGAGTGCTGACTTAATGAATCTTCCTTGCCGCTTAGTTGCTTAAACCCATCAATAGCTTTATTGTAATTATTGGCCTGGTAATACGCATAAGATAATTCATACAAATCTTCACGACGAACTTTATTGGAGCGGGTTACATAATCTTCCAAATATGGTAGTGCTTTGGCATATTCTTTTTTTTCAAAATAGGCATGTCCCAGTAGTTGTTTTAATTCAAGGTCGTACTGCTGCGATTTGCCTTGTAGTATTTTTGATTCCGCATATTTTATGGCTTCCTCTTTACGGCCCTGTACATAATAAATTTGCGCAATATAGTAAGGCACTATCGTTTCATAAGTAGGTTCATTCTCCACTACTCTAAAACTTTCCAAGGCTTGCGCATAATTGCGATCTTTGAAAGCGATGAACCCATAATAATAATTGGCATCTATATAATTAGGGTCATCTTTTATCTGGCGGATGGAATTCAACAATGGCTTTGCCAGGGCAAACTGTTGCATGGTAAAATAAGAATATCCCTGGTGAAACTTCAGGTCTGCAATTTCACGATTACTTAAGTTAGCAATATTTGCTGCTTCATATAAACCAACAGCGTCTGTAAATTGTTGTTTTTTAAAATAATATTCTGCCAGGTGAAAATTCATCATCTGTACTCTTGCATTATTTTTAGTAACATCTAAAAATTGCATCGCATCGTATTCGGCGCGAGTTTCATTTTGCTTCAATGCTGATATAGTAGTGTAATACTCTACTTCCTCTGTCATCAAAGCATTGTTCACTTTATTGGTTTCTTTTATGAATTGTTGCAATTCCTTCAGTAATGGGTAAGCCAGGTTGTACTGACCTTTTTGAAAATATTCTTTAGCTAATTCAAAGCGTTGATCGCCGTAGGTATAAGTAAGATTTTGTTGAGACCAGGAAAAAAAGGAAAGAACAAAAAAAGAGGTAAGTAAACAGTATTTCTTCATATTATATCCTTTAAAACCGTAGGTGAATAACGTTTAATAGTTGAAATTATTTTAAGCTTAACCAAAGTTCATTCCAAACAAAGATATATGCCATCGCCTCATCTGCATGTTTAACAAAACATTGGTGAGCATTTGTGTATTTGAAATTTTCGCTTTGCGAATTTAATTGTAGGCAGTAGGGACACCGCACACGGCAGCCGCCCCTGTAAGCATCTTCACTAATCAGCAAAAATTTCGAATGCACCCCCGGACATTTCGTTTCCTTAATAAAAAATTGTTCTGTAACATTGCCGCAAAATCAATATAAATGAGAAAAATATTTAGTACAAAAAGCTCTGACTCCGCTTTTACAGTAGCCACACTGCTATTGCGTTTGGGCGCAGGGTCTTTAATGTTAGTAAATCATGGGTTAGATAAACTCATACATTTTTCAGATAAAGCTTCCCGTTTTTCTGATCCCTTTCAAATCGGTTCCACTACTTCATTAGCATTGGTAGTTTTTGCAGAATTTTTTTGTGCTGCATTTATTATATTCGGTTTGTTCACCCGTGTTGCTGTCATTCCATTAATCATTGGCATGGGTGTGGCTTTATTTTTCGCTCACAAAGGACAGCTTTTTGGGGAAGGTGAATATGCGGGTTTGTATATGACTTGCTTCCTGGTTATTTTATTATTAGGTCCAGGCAAAGCAAGCCTTGATCGTTTCATTGGAAAATAATTACACCCTGTAAAAATCAGCACGCCAATTTTTGATTTCTTTTTTGATGGAGTCAGCACCTAAATTTTCTGAAACTGCCCGCTGCGACAACGCAGGCAATTCTTCATCAGATGCAAATCTCAATGCAATTATTTGTTTTAGGGTTAAACGATGATCGGGTAGTTTTCCGATTAATGCAAAGTGGCGGAGATTTTCTTCGGCACGTATGGCCCTGTCTTGCGCTTTTAATGCAAAGCCACGACTTCTAAAAAGCATGGTCAACAATATCCATCCAATCAATAAAAGTATAATGCCGTATTCCAGCGCTACCCTGTCACCATTAAATATTTGTATAATCGCAAGTATAATAAGAATGACTATTGGAACACCCGTTAATAAATAATAGCTGTAAACGACCTGTTTGTGATTTTTATAATCCTGTTGGTTCATGAATGTTTAATTGTGTTGCGGACAAAAGTACTACTATGATGCTTCTGTTGGTCTTATCGGGTAAAGTATAACTCCAGTTAACCAGTCCATCTATTCGAAACATACTATTAAACCTCAGAGACTAAGGCGAGCACTGGGAGGAACTTTGCAATTTTTTATTGGCGTATTAATCAATGGAGATGAAAGATTAAAAGCGGTGCAGTGATAAGGCTTGTGGTTATGCAAATATCAATATCATAGTTGCAGAGACAGGCATTGCCGCCTGTAGTGCACTTAAAAAAACAGTAGTGGATAGAAGCACGAATTCAGGAGTTACTTCCTGTTACGTATTATCTTATCATGTGGTGTTTACTTTTCCTCACGAGTTGAAACAGCATAGTGCTTAGTAAAAGGAAAAGTTTATTTAAACTATTGTTTAATGCTTCTGCCGGGACGTTGTTCACTTTTTCAAAAGATCCCGGGTATCTTGGGGCACTGCCGGGTATCATCTCTGTAGAGCATATACGGGAACATCAGTTAAATTTTCAACCGCATATTCACTCAATTGTAATACACTTGAAGAGGCTGTAAACCGCTTTTAATACTTGACTCTCCCAACATCTGCGACTTAATGCAGCTCGTGATTCGCTCATCAAATTATTTTCTCTTTGTCATTTACGCTTTTGAATTATCTTAGAACTTGTTTATTTTTCTTTTTATTTGTCGATTGAATTTGAGGCTTAGGATTCATCCTTAATTATAAGAAGCAATTTTTATGGCTGAAATAAACGTAGCAACTACACACCGTGGTTTTGGTTATACAAACCGTAAAGATGCATGGTGGGCACGGCCTCTCATTATTTTTATCGGTCTCTCTGCTTTTGTTGTTTATGTTACCTGGGCTGCATTGCAGGGTAAACATTATACATACGGCCCTTATCTCTCTCCGCTTTATTCGCCTGAGCTTTTTGGTGATTCACCGCATAGCTGGTTTGGTGCAAAGCCAGGCTGGTGGCCGGGAGCAATACCGTGGTCGCCTGCATTGCTTGTGTTATGGGCACCGGGACTTTTTCGTTTAACATGTTATTATTACCGTGGCGCATACTATAAATCTTTTTGGGCCGATCCACCTTCGTGTGCAGTTTCAGAGCCACGCAAAAAATACCGTGGCGAAAATTCCTTTCCATTAATTATACAAAATATACATCGTTACTTTCTTTACATCGCTTTGGCTTTTATTATTTTTCTTTCTATCGATGTATTGAAAGCATTGTGGTTTACTAACGCCTCTACAGGCGAAAAATCTTTTGGCATGGGTGTAGGCACATTGGTATTAGCCGTCAATGTCGTTTTACTCGGTGGCTATACATTTGGTTGCCATTCTTTACGTCACATGGTTGGTGGTTTTATGGACCGTCTTTCAGGTGCGCCTGTACGTCGCAAAATGTATATGTGTGTAAGCTGTTTGAACAGCAGGCAT
>JALZIY010000364.1 GCA_030860085.1 Bacteroidota bacterium
GTATAATAGTGTTTATTAACAGGCTGTCAGCCATATCTGATCCAATTTTTTTGGGCTTATAATCGCTTAATTCATCAAAGCGATAATGGTAATGCCAATAATCATTTGCCGTTACCTGCAGCCAGTTTTTTACTTCACCAATATTTTCCGTTTCTATAATTTTTGAGAATAAATGATTGGACTGATGTACTAATGCTGCTAATTGCGCTATCCTGATCGTTGGAAAATTCGCAGGCCGCATTCGCAGAAAATGCACACTTGTATGAATCGGTTGCAAATTAAATTTAGAAGTTAAAAAATTATACTCGTGTTGCAACAATTGTACGTAACTATCATTATAATTATTTGAAAGCAAATTGGCTTGTCCAAAGAGAAGTGCTTCAATTTGTTGTACCTGGCCTTTGTGTTTGGCCAAAATATTTATTGAAACCGACCTGGCCATTTCTTCAAAAGCGTCTCCATTTATTTTGCCGCCAAAACTACGACCCAACAACCACCAGAAAGTTTCTTCCCAATGATGATTGTTTTGCCGGAGAAACTCAAAAATCCTTTCTGATTTCCTGGTTAACCTTTCAACTAATAATCTTTCTTTCCAGGCTATCCACGTAATGTCTTTTACTTGTGCAATAGAACGGCTGCATGGTATAAAAAAGGTTTGTTCCATAAATTGCCGGTATTTTTCCAGCAATAAATTTGATATACGGGATTGCAATTCCAAAACAGGTACGGAAGAAGAAGACGTTTCATCATCTTGGAGCACTACGTGCAGTACTACATTGTTATAATTCAAGTCATCACTATGTTTATGTTTTCTCCAATCAGAAGTGTTTATATGTAATTCCACTGAACCTGCAAAAAGAGTATTATCTATTTTTATTTTTGCATTTAAAAAATCAGGCCCCTGGTTAGTATTGAATGAGCCTCTATGAATAATTTCAAGCCTCTCACCATTAATTGTTTTAAGATCTTTGTTATTAAAATAACCAAATTGCCAGATGTATTGCAATAATTTTTCGGACATGCCCCCATCCCCTAAAGGAGAATATTTAAAAGTCGGCTCTTTTAGCATGTTTATTGGTTGCAGTTAGTAATGCTTTAAGATAGGAAAATTTTGAGATTTATTGAATTAGGGATTTGTGGATTTAAATAAAAAATCACAATATCTCAAAATCACCCATTCAAAAATCTTTCAATGACTGCACTACCCTGCTAATGGGTAAACCCATAACATTATAGAAATCTCCGGTGATTTGTTTAATACCCACTACTCCTATCCATTCTTGTATAGCATAGGCACCGGCCTTATCATAGGGTTTGTACTTATCTACATAAAATTTTATTTGCTCATTGGTTATATGATGGAATTCTACATCCGTTGTGTCGCTGAAAGAAATTGTTTTAGCACAGCTTCGGAGAACAACCCCGGTAATTACCTGGTGGTGTTGACCGCTTAACTTATTTAAAATAGCATAGGCATCTTGCTGATCTTTTGGCTTACCGATGATTTCGCCATTTAAAACAACAACCGAATCTGCCGCAATAATTATCTTATTCGTTTCGACTTTGCTTAAAACAGCGGCTACTTTATTATTTGCAATGTGGATAACAGCTTCACGGGGTGAAAGATTTTCCGGATAGGTTTCATCGGTTGGTTCTATTAGTATTTCAAAATGAATTTCAGCCCACTCTAATAATTGTTTTCTTCGTGGTGATCCTGATGCCAGAATATATTTTGCCATGGTTAAAAATAATTCAATAAGATTTTGTAAAGGCTGCGGATAAGGCAGGCCCGGTTGCAAAACACTTTACGACACAGGAAATTGCTCAAAATCGAGGCACGCTTTTTCTAAAAATAAATCCGAAAAAAGATCATAGACAAAATTCCTGTCAGCATTATCCATTTAGTCATGCTGCTTAATTGCCGGAAATCTGCAGTGGATCTTGCTTTGTAATGCTTGCTGAATAAATATATAAGTGGGAATATAATAAAAACAACACTGTACATTATCGCCCACCACCAGGCAAATTGTAGAATATATAATTGTAAAATAATCAGCGAAGCAATTAATACAACCATCCACACAGTTGTATAAATTTTCGTAGCGGTCATGCCGGCCATAATTGGTAAGGTTCTGCAACCATATTTTCTATCGCCTTCCATATCCTCTACATCTTTAATGGCTTCACGGATAAGTGAAATGATAAAGGCAAAGCCGGCATATAAAAAACTGACACGAAAGAACTTTATTGTTAATTCATCACTGCCACCAAAAGCAGCACTAAAGGGAACCTTTGTAAAAAAAAGAATTAGGATGGTCCAGGC
>JALZIY010000370.1 GCA_030860085.1 Bacteroidota bacterium
TTTAATAATATTATGGACAGTCCAACAATAGAAACTAAAAGGATAATATTAAAAATATGCTGGCCTGTAAATGACCAATCGTTTATTTTACCATTTAGCTTACCCCATGCAATCATGCTTCCAGCAAATGAAATAGAGCCGATAATTAATCCCAAAAAAATTGTGATCAAGGTGCCCCCAGGTATTGGCAATTGAAACACAGCTTCATTTATCACACCTTCCGGCGCAAAACTTTCAGAGATTTCGGTAGTGAAATTGCTGGCGGCAAAATGATGAAATTCAACAATTGATATTAACGCTGCGCAGGCGCCACCCATTCCATTAAAAATACTAACCATTTCAGGCATGGATGTCATCTTTACCTTTCTTGCAGCCAGTGTGCCAATGATGCTGCCAACGACAAGGCCACCAAATATCCAACCGTAATTATGCAACTTTTCACCAGATGCTAAATCTTCGTATAAAAAAATAGTTCCAGCTATGGCCAGTGTCATTCCTGCTGCTGCAATCAAATTCCCTTTTCGTGCCGATTCGGGGTGCGAAAGCATTTTTAATCCTACAATAAAAGTTACTGAGCCAATGAGATATATAAGTGTGAGTAAGTCCATACGATTGTAAATTTCAGATTGCCAATTGCGTATTGCTTATTGCCGATTGGCCGATTGCTTATTGCTTATTTCTTTTTCTTTGCTTTAAACATTTCCAGCATTCTGTCGGTTACCACAAAGCCACCCACTACATTTAATGTACCGACAATAACAGCTAAAAATCCTAATACCAACGCTAAATAATTATCGCTTTCTGCCCGGCCCATTACAATGATGGCTCCAATAATAACCACTCCGTGAATGGCATTGGCGCCACTCATAAGTGGTGTATGCAACACGCTTGGCACACGGCCAATGATTTCTATGCCTACGAAAATCATCAGGATGACGATGTATATCGTTTGCTGATGAAAAGAAAACCAGGTAATAATATTTTCCATGCCCCTATCCCCTAAAGGGGAATTTTAAAATTTAATTCTGTTTGTTTTCAAAATTATTTTTTTGCCACAAAGGCGCTAAGACGGAAAGGAACACGAAGTTTTGTGAAACTTAGTGCCTTTGTGTCTTTGTGGCTAATTCCCTTGGACTAACAGACAGATGAAAAACGAAATGCTTTTTACACAATGCTGAGTTATTGGTTACAGTACAAGTGAGTGACACAACAAAAGTTTCATAGTAGCAGTACCGCCGACTACAAAATTTATTCATTCATACCGCTTTTCACTTTTTCATTTACAACCTCACCACCATGTGTTATACAACAGCCTTTCACCAAATCATCTTCCCAGGCTAAATTTAACTCGCCTTCTTTATTGATAATTAAACTTAAAAAATTTAAAATGTTTTTGCCATACAATTTACTGGCATCAGCAGGCATGGTTGCCGCTAAATTGCTATTGCCAACGATGGTTACTCCATTGTGATTTACCGTTTGATTGTTTTTAGTAAACGGTGTATTACCACCGGTTGCCGATGCAATATCTATAATTATAGAACCAATTCGCATCGCATTCATCATTTCTTCTGAAATTAATACCGGCGCTTTTTTTCCTGGTATTTGCGCAGTGGTAATAATAATATCTGCCTTGGCAATACTTTCTGCAATACGCTGCTGCTGCCGTTGTTTATAGTCTGCACTTTGCTCCACCGCATAACCACCGGCCGTGCTGGCATCGGCTGCACCTTCTACTTCTATAAATTTTGCCCCGAGGCTCATTACTTCTTCTTTCACAGCGGGCCGGGTATCAAAAACTTCTACAACTGCTCCCAATCTGCGGGCAGTAGCAATAGCCTGCAAACCTGCTACACCAGCGCCAAGTATCAATATTTTAGCGGGCTTTATACTGCCTGCCGCTGTCATAAACATGGGAAAATATCGAGGATATAAATTGGCTGCAATCATTACTGCTTTATAACCTCCGATGTTTGCCTGTGAACTGAGTACATCCATGCTTTGTGCACGGGTGGTTCTTGGTAACATATCTAAACTAAAAACAGTAAGCTTGTTTTGCATCCATTGCTGCACGGCCTGCAAATCATATAAAGGTTGATAAACACCGATAAAAATTTTATCAGCAGGAATTGAAAATTGAGAATTGATTTCCTGAATGCTTAAGAGAATATCAGCTTGCTGAATGATATCCTGCACCGTGGCCATTTTTGCACCTGCTTGTTCATAATCAATATCAATTGCAAATGCTCTTAAGCCTGCATCCTGCTCAACCAGCACTGTTACACCTTTTTTGGTTAATTGTAAAACTGCTTCCGGCAACAATGATACCCTTGATTCTTCCTGCGGCTCTTTCAACACGCCAATAATCATATGTACAATTTATGAACGGTTTGAAGATAGAAATTTTTTTGTTGTAAATGCAACGATTAAAAAGGGCGTATTAAAATTGTCGCAGGTTTCATTTCACATAAGCCCCCATCTCCTAAAGGGGAGCATCAGTTTCAAAGTATTAAATTCTCCTTCAGGGGATAGGGGCAAAGCGACAATTTAGAATGCACCCTTCAAAAACGAATAGTAAAATCTTGTTTTTCTTTGAATTCATTTCTGAAAAATAAAAATCCCATAAAGAAAATGTCTATTGTACACCGGACAGCAGGATGTGATTTAATTTCTCTCCATGCTCTTTCCATTTCAGGGCTCCAGTGGATGTCGTCAAAAACAAGGATAGTATTTTTATTAATCTTCTCTACTAATTGATTAAAGTATTGCATGGTGGGGTGGTAGCGGTGGTTACCATCAATGAATGCCAGGTCAATTACGGGAAGTTGGCTAATGACAGGTGGCAGTATTGTATCAAAATTTCCATTGAGAGCGGTAATGTTATCTAATCCTGATTGTTTAAAATTTGATTGTGCTATTTTGTGAACAGCCTGGCTGCCTTCAATGGTTAAAATTGTTGCATTGGGATTTGCCTCCGCTAAATAAGTAGTTGTAACTCCCAGCGAAGTACCTAATTCAATAATGGTAGATGGCTGATAATGCCTTACCAGTCGAAATAATAACTGGCTGTATTTTTTTGGCTTTACTGCCGATTTCGCTAATTCTGCAACCGTTTTTTGGCGCCGTTTATTAACACGTGACCCAGCGCCAAAATCTTGTAATTCCAATACAGATTTATTTTTTAGTAATACTGAACGCAAATTTTCACTTGCGCCTGTTGGATGATAACCTGCTTTGTTATTCAATACATTTAAAATAAAATCAAAAATAAACGGCGAGTGTATACCATGACCTTTGCTATTGGAAGCATTGAGGTAATATTTACTATAGTTAAAAAGAAGTTGAAAATTACTATACACTAAGACAAATGTAAACAGAGATTATTTTCGCTGCCAAACCTGGAAGGTGTGATCATATACATTTTTTTCATCGGCTTTGCAAAAAGTCGCTTTCTCCAACTCCCATTCGCCTTCATTAATTTCCGGGAAAAATACATCACCATCAAATTGATGATGAATGCGGGTTAAGTAAATTCTATTTGCATTCTTAAAAGCAATGTTGAATATTTGTGCTCCACCAATAACAAAAACTTCTTTTACCTCATAAGCCTTTGCTGCTTCAGTGGCTGCCTGAATAGAATGCACAACAGTCACGTCTTTATGCTGCCAATCCTTTTTTCGTGTTATCACAATCGTTTTTCTGCCAGGCAATGCCTTACCAATTGATTCAAAAGTTTTTCTACCCATTAAAATAGGCATAGCCCATGTTAGGTTTTTAAAATATTTTAAATCGTTTGGCAAATGCCAGGGTAGTTTATTATTTTTTCCGATTACATTATTTTCATCAGCAGCAACAAGAAGACTTAAAGTGATGCCACTGTCCCCTAAAGGGGAACTTAGATTTGATCTTTCATTATTTATTTCTTCATTCATTTTGTAACAAACTTAAAACCCTATTTAAAATAATTCATTTTAGTATTCAAAAAATTTTTTTAAACTCCCCTTCAGCGGATGGGGGCTTTATACTGCCACAGGGGCTTTGATAGCGGGGTGAAATTGGTAGTTTTCCAATTCAAAATCCTGGAACGTAAAATCAAAAATGTTTTTTATCTGCGGATTTAATTTCATGGCGGGTAATGGAAGTGGTTTGCGGGATAATTGCAATTGTACCTGTTCTAAATGATTATTATAAATATGAACATCCCCGAATGTATGTATGAATTCTCCCGGCTCCATGTCACAGACCTGGGCTATCATAATGGTTAGAAGGGCATACGAAGCAATATTAAATGGCACTCCCAGAAAAACATCTGCGCTGCGTTGGTATAATTGACAACTAAGCCTCCTGTGTTCTCTTTCTCCCTCTCCTTTTGGAGAGGGCTGGGGTGAGGTATAAAACTGAAATAACGCGTGGCAAGGCATCAAGGCCATTTCAGGCAAGTCAGCTACATTCCATGCATTTACAATTAACCGCCTGCTATCAGGATTATTTTTTATTGCATTAATAACCCCGGTGATTTGGTCGATTGTTTTTCCATTAGCTCCTTCCCAGTTACGCCACTGTTTACCATATACAGGACCTAATTCACCATTTTCATTAGCCCATTCGTTCCAAATGCTAACGCCATTTTCTTTTAAATAAGCAATATTAGTTTCGCCTTTTAAAAACCAAAGCAGTTCATGAATAATGCTTTTTGCATGCAGTTTTTTTGTTGTCACTAAGGGGAACCCTTCTGCCAGGTTAAACCGCACCTGGTAACCAAATGTGCTGATAGTGCCAGTACCTGTTCGATCAGTTTTATGGACACCATTATCTAAAATATGTTGAAGAAGATTTAAGTATTGCTGCATATCTGAGCCTTGATTGAGATTATATTGATTAGGAGGGAAAGTTAACAATTATCTGGACCTTAATTTAAGGTGATTTTAGATTAGCAAGAAAGTTAGATATCCTGGAATCTAAACTATAAAATGTCTGCATTTTGATATGGGGGATTAAACACATTTTCTTACACTAAATAGCTGGAGAATAAGTTGAATTAAACTTGAAGATTAAACGTCAAACATTTTCTGTATTCTGACTCAAAAAATAGAAGCTAAAAAAGATGTTATAATAAAAAACGCTAAATTTAGGGATGTCTCCCAGGGCATTAAACAATTTCCACCATTCTTAATTCTTTAATATAAACACCATGAAAAAAATCAGTTTTTCATTGATTGCACTCACCATCTTTATTGTTGCTTGTCAAAAATCCGACTCTACGGATGAACCCAACATTCCGCAAGAAAAGACTATATCTAATTCCTCGGGGAGTACTTCCGATCCGATAAAAGGACGTTCCTGTGGTGCTGATGAAGTACTACAATCAAAATTAGCCAGTGATCCTTCATTACGGCAAAAAATGGATAACATTGAAAGCCTTACTAAGAAAGCTATTGCAAATGGTCGGGTAAATAATCTTGGGACATTAGAGATCCCGGTTGTCGTTCATGTAATCTGGAACACTCCCGATGAAAATATCTCTGATGCTCAAATAGCTTCTCAAATTGATGTTTTAAATGAGGACTTTAATTTGCGAAACAAGGATAACAGATTAGTGCCTTCTATGTTTTCTGATAGAAAGGCTGATGTGGACATTAGTTTTAAATTAGTGGCGACAAAAAGAGTAAATACCAAATTGCGTAGCTGGCAAATAACTGATGGTATGAAATATACAAACCGTGGCGGAAGCGATGCAGTTGACCCTGCCAATAATCTAAATGTGTGGGTTGTAGATTTAGCCGGTTATTTAGGTTATGCACAATTTCCCGGAGGTGATCCTGCAACAGATGGAATAGTAGTAGATTATTTTGCATTCGGCAGAATTGGGAATTTATATACTGATTATAACCTTGGTAGAACCGCAACGCATGAAATAGGGCATTGGCTAAATTTGCGACATATTTGGGGTGATACAAGATGCGGAACAGATTATGTTGACGATACACCATTTCATACGACTTATAATTTTGGATGCCCTCAATTTCCTAAATACAATACATGCTCAACTAATGAAGTTGAGATGACAATGAACTATATGGATTATACAGATGATCCATGCATGTATATGTTCTCAAATGGCCAAAAAGGACGGATGCTTGCAGTATTTACAACAGGAGGGCCCAGAGAAAGTTTTACACAATAAAATTTCTATAAAGAATTGTGATGGGGGCGCCAACCCCCCATATTTTTTATTGCCTTTATTTCTGTGCGCTGTACTGGATTCGAACCAGTGACCCCTACCCTGTCAAGGTAATGCTCTAAACCAACTGAGCTAACAGCGCTTGATTACTTCAAAAGTATTTTATTTCACGACGCCGTTTCAATTCTTTTTTTATTAGGCTAAGCTCCCGGCTTGTTTGCCCGCCTACCGATGTATTTTCCTGTGCACGGCGCATAAGGTAAGGAACCACATCTTTAATAGGTCCGAACGGCAGGTATTTACTTACACTGCAACCGGCTTTTGCCAAATTATAGGTAATGTTATCGCTCATGCCAAACAATTGGCTAAAATGAACATGTGGGTGCGATAAAGGCAACCCTTTCTCCATCAATAATTGGGCTGTCAGCAAATTACTGTACTCATTATGGGTGGCGACAATTAAACCTATTTTATCCAAATGATCAATACAAAACTTCACAGCTTCATTGTAATCATTATCGCATGCTTCTTTATCGGGTTGAATAGGCTATGTATATTCTTTAGCCAATGCCCTTCTTCTTTCTTTTTCCATGTAGGCGCCGCGAACCAGTTTGACACCTAATAAAAAATTTCTCTCTTCTGCGGCTTTATGTGATAGTTTCAAAAACTTCAGCCTGTCGTGACGATAAAGTTGTACTGTATTATAA
>JALZIY010000406.1 GCA_030860085.1 Bacteroidota bacterium
ATAGAGTTACCGATAATTTTAAATGTCCGCCAAGTCCGTCTCGAACAATGCGCATCAGTGTCGAAAGTCGAATGTCACTTGCGTTGTTTTCAATTCTTGAAATGTAGGATTTGGTCGTGCCACATTTTTCTGCAAGCTGCTCTTGCGTCAGGTTTTGTTTTTCCCGCATTTCCTGAATGAGAACGCCCAGCTTGAACGCTTCAAACTCTTGCTCGTAGGCTTCTCTTTTCTTTGCCCCACGCTTGCCATACTGTTTGTCAAGATGGTGAGCAAACGAGGTCAGGTTTTTATTTTTTTGATTTTTAATTGAAATACTCCTTTTTAATTTTGTTAGCTAATTCAAGTTCATTTTTTGGCGTCTTCTGTGTTTTCTTTTGAAAAGCATTTGCCACCACAATCAATCGTCCTTCGTCAAAAAAGGCAAAGGCTCTGAAAATATTGCTACCTACGTCAACACGGATTTCATAAGTCCGTCTGTGCCTTCCATGTGTTGAAGGTATTTCGCAGGCACCCGGTCAATGGTCGCAATAAGCTCCAATGTCCAGTTGAACTTCTTTTGAACATTTTTTGTCTGGCTGTTAAAAAAGTCCAGGTAATAACGTTTGTAATAAAAGATGTTACGAATGAAGTTTTGGCCCACAAGGCAAAGTTAGCTAAATAGTGAACTATAGCCAATGTTTAACCCTTGTGCTCCAGTAGGCTCACTACCAAAGATGCATAGTTTTATTTGAGGATGATTACTCCATCCATTTTACACTTTCATCAAAAACAAACAAACTATCCTTATCACAAATATTTTCTTTACAAGAATCGTGGTCGGACCGACGACAACTCAAGGGGTTTATTTAATAACCTTTGCAACAATCGGTTGGATAGATGTGTTTTTACAAGAAAATAGTATAAAAATATTTTAAGCGATTGGGATGAATGAATCCTCAGCGAGGACGCTCAGACAAGCTGGGGGGTGGCTCTGGTATTTTTTGTCTGCTGTAAAAAGTCGTTATAATCATTTTTAGACAAATCACTGAAAGAACCTGCAAAAGAGAGAATTTTCTTGCTTATCATATCTGAGTTTTTCATGTTTGCCCGCAAGGAACGGATGATAGAATACAGGTCTTCCAGTCGGTCAACCGGAACATTTTTGAGTTCTTTTAATATCGTGTTAAGTGTCAGCATGTTTGAAATCAAAGATATAGTTTTTCTGGATTGAGCCTATAGGAAGGCTGTGCAAATTGCTTGCTGCTGATGTTAGGATTTGCGTTTATGTGGGCAATAGCCTTGAATGAATCCTCAGCGAAGACGGTGAGGCCAGCTGAGAAACTTCTCTTAAGTGCTTTGCTATTTGCACAGTCAAATTCATATTCTTAGTTTTTTATGTTACTTGAATTCATGCTGGCCTCAGCGTACTCGTATAAAGATATTTATTTGATTGGTATGAATGGATCCCCACCGAGGACGCTGAGGCCAGCTGGGGGATGCAAAGAGCGGGAAAGAAAAACGGAAACAATATTGAACTTTCAACTATGGCAGCAACACAACTAACCAATAGAACTTACTGATAATAAAATGGCTCATCAGAAGTTGGATTATATGCATTACAACCCGGTAGAAGCAGGATTTGTTTTGAGACAGGAAGATTGGCTGTACAGCAGTGCAATAGATTACAATGGTGGCAAAGGATTGTTAGAAATAATGTTTTTGGATACATTAATTGTGTAAGCTGATTGCAAGGCACAAGTACGCTACGCTACAGAGCCAGGCGGCATACTCGCGCCAGGTTCGGGAATTAGGATTTATGTGTCGCCCCGCTATATTGCCAAACCCCATCCTATGCGCATACTCTACTCAGTCTACGAAGCACAACTATTTGAAGTTTCTACAAACTTTGTGAAAGCGATTTATATTCCATGTGGTTTAATTTTAAGCTACAGGAATATAAATGTCAAAGGTTGTTCCTTTATTTAATTCGCTTGTTGCGGTGATTATTCCGTTGTGGTTTTCTACAATTTTTTTTACGATGGCAAGCCCAATGCCTGTACCTCTAAACGCTGATTTACCGTTTAAGCGTTGAAACACTTCAAATATTTTGTCGCTGTATTGTTGTTCAAAGCCGATACCGTTGTCGCTAACAGAGATGTGGTAATATGTTTTTCCTGTTGTAAAATTTGCATCGGTTGGCTTACTGTATTTTATTGTTGAACTTTTTATTTTTACGTGAGGTGTAATTTCAGGATTTGAAAACTTTAATGAATTGCTGATAAGATTGAACAGAAGCTGACGAAACTGGTAAGGGATAATATTTTGTTTACCCATTACATGTGCTTCAACGATAGCCTTCTTTGTTTCAATCGTTTCTTTGAATTCAGTTATTATTTCTTGCGTTAATATGTTGAGGTCAGTATTTACGAATATTCTTTCCTCTGTATTTAATTGAGAAAAGGCAAGGATATCAGTAATGAGCAACTTCATTCTTTTAGCTTCATTCTGTATTCGTTGAAAATATTCTTTAGCACTGATGGACAAGGTATCATGTTCTTTTTCTACAATGCGGTCGGTATAGATTTGAATTTTGCGCAGCGGTTCCTGTAAATCATGGCTTGCTATGTAAGCAAAACTTTCTAATTCTTTGTTGACGTTGCTTAAAGACGAAAGCTGGTCATTGGCGGTATTTAATTCTATAGCCCGCTTTTCTTTTTCCCGGTTTTGAAAATCCAGTTCTAAATTGGCGATTACTAATTCAGCAGCCCGTTTCTCCTTCTCAGCATTTTGATAGATAAGTTCTATGTTGGCAATTACTAATTCAGCAGCCCGTTTTTCTTTCTCACCATTTTGAAAAACAAGTTCTACGTTAGCAATTACTAATTCAGCAGCACGTTTTTCCTTCTCGCTATTTTGAAAAACAAGTTCTACGTTTGCAATAACTAATTCTGCCGCCCTTTTTTCCTTCTCACGGTTTTGATAAAGAAGTTCTCTGTTAGCAATAATTAATTCTGCCGCCTTTTTTTCTTTTTCTTTATTTTGAAAGATGAGTTCCTTGTTCGCTATAATTAATTCGGCCTCACGCTTTTCCCTTTCTATAATTTGAGCAACTAATTTTTTATTGACGTTTATCAACTCTGCTTCCATTTTTTTGTTATCGTCGTTTAAATTCATCACTTTTTTTATTATTTAGATTGCTTATATAAAACAAAATTTTTCTTGTCTGGCTTTAAAAGTTTTTCTTACCAATCAAAAGAAATATTGCCTTTAGACATTGGGTTGTGTTAGGCAAACGTTAATAATGGTTGCACTTTCGTTAGCATGAATACGCTCCTATTAATATGTTAAAAATAGCGGGCGGATTAAAAGAGCCATACCCTTTGTTGGTTTGTCCAGCAAATATCCACAAATTATTTTCATTTAATTGTGTATGAGTTCCTGAAAATTCAGTAAGTTCTATTGGTTGGTTGTGTTGTTGCCATAGTTGAAAGTCGCAATTGTTTCATTTTTCTTTCCGGCTCTTTCCATCATCCAGATTAATCACTCTCTTCTACTTTCAATATTGTTTTGCTTGATGGCATTGTGGCAAAGGATTGTTAGAAATAATGTTTTTGAATACATTAATTGTATAAGCTTATGCAAGGCGCAAGTACGCTAGCTACAGGGCCAGGTGCAGGGCATACTTGCGCCAAGTGCAGGGATTTCTGCAATACATTAAAATCTCCGGGAACACGTTATAGATCAATTGCCGAAACTGGTTGATGCGCTGTGTCTGCTGCTTTTTTAATAACTCTATGTGTTTGTATAAAGCACTATATCCATCTCTATCCTGGTTACTCAATTCATTAAACCGTAATGTTGATTGATAGCGAATCAAATACTCTGCAATGTATTGAGCACTTAGCGCATCGGTAACGTTTCGTTTTAGTTCAGCCTTACTACTGTGTTTTACGCCACGGGGATTTAGCCGTATGACCTGCACTGGTAATATTTCCCTGTATTGAAACAATGCATGGTACCAATTGCTTTCAAATCCTCCGGTACTCTCCACACCGCTGTAAATAACTGATGGCTTGTACATCTCTACCCATCTGTTCATTTGCTCTTTTAATAAATCATGCCCTTGCTGATTATCGTCTAATTGAAAAATGTCTTCCAATTTTTGATGTTGTTCATTGAGTAAGAGAAAATCAGCATAACCCTTACTCACATCAATACCTAAAAATAATTTCATAAAAATTCATTGAAAAATTATAAAATATCAAGCATCGTTCACGCTTATGATTTAATACGGCATCTTGTGCCCAGTTATAC
>JALZIY010000407.1 GCA_030860085.1 Bacteroidota bacterium
CCACTATGTTGAAAAACCTTTTTGTATCCTTTGTTTTCCTTTTTTCTTTTTTTGCGGCTGATGCCCAAATGGATGTTCCGTTTATAGATTTTCAGCGAACACTTCCCCGCCCGGGGGATGCATTAAAGCGTAAAGAAGATACGCTTCAAAGACAGTTTAAAACAAAGGGTCTGGAATGGCCAGCCAAATATGTATATGTACGCTCTTTTAAGTACGACAGCCAGTTAGAAGTCTGGGTAAAAAATGACCGGAAAGAGCCATATAAATTATTTAAAACTTATCGTGTTTGTGCATTGGCTGGAAGTTTAGGGCCCAAGCGCATGCAGGGCGATTACCAGGTACCGGAAGGTTTTTACTACATCAATGAATTTAATCCACGAAGTAATTATTATTTGTCTTTAGGTTTGAATTATCCAAATGCATCGGATAGAATATTAAGTGATTCTGTTCATCCAGGCGGCGATATTTATATACATGGGAGTTGCGTAACCGTTGGCTGTATTCCTATCACTGATCAACAGATTGATGAGCTATATATTTTAGCTGCACATGCAAAAAATGCCGGGCAGGATTTTATACCTGTACATATTTTCCCCATTCGGTATAATAAAAAAAACAGTGTTGATTACCTGTCACAATTGACAAAGACCGATGCCGGCTTAAAAATATTTACCGAGAGGCTGGAAAGTGTCTATGATCATTTTGAAATTACACGTCAGTTGCCAGTAATTATGACTAATAACAAAGGTGATTATGTGTTTGCCAATTTATCTAAAAAAGTAACAGTTGTTCCGGTAAAAAAACAAAAAAGAGCTCCGGTTCAGCACCGTAACAGAACTATTACAAATCTGGCAGATGTGGTTACTGTGTGGCCACAGTTTCCGGGTGGCGGTGCAAACTTTTTAAAATACCTGGAAAAAATGGGTAAGGCCCTGGTAGGTTCTTTACCCGAGGGCATAAAAAAAGCTTACGTCCAGGTAGAATTTATTATTGATTCGGATGGTGTGCCCACCAATTTTAAAATGATAAAAGGGGTGAATGCAGAATTTGATGATGAACTGATTACCGTACTGGAGCAAATGCCCGTGTGGCAACCTGCGTTCTTACAAGAAAAAAATGTTGCAAAAAAGATGAAGCAAAGTTTTGCTATAGAGTGAGAGGCTAAGAGAGGAAAAAGGAGAGAAGGAGATAAATGAGGAGTGAAGCTAAAAGAGAGAGAGAAGAGAAAGGGAGAGGAAGGAGCAATTTCTCCCGTCTTAAGCGGGATCAATTTTCAATAAAACCTGCACTGTTTCCAGCGTTTGTTGTTTTAAAATGATTTTGCAATTGGCCGTTAATTCATTTACTATTTCTTCATTGTAATGCCGGATTGTTAGCAGGGTTAAATCTTTCATTAGTTGTACATCAAAAAACGTAGCAGCCTGCAAAGCAAAAGCTTCCACCTTATTGCCATAATCATCCATTACTATCAATAAACTGATAGCAGCATTCTGTGTTAAATTAGGCTTGAATTTCAGGCTTTCAACTATTTCATAAACTTTTGCTGTAAGGCCCTCACCCACAAAAGAAAAATCTTTGGAACTTAATTGTACCAGTACCTGCGTTTCTTTATATACAATAATGGGAGGAAGTTGCGCCGAATTTCTATTGTGGATAACGGTGCCATTTACTAGAGGATCTAAAAATGATTTTACAAATAGCGGAATGTTTTTGTTTTGCAATGGCTTAATGGTTTTTGGATGAATAACCTGTGCACCGTAATAAGCCATTTCAATTACTTCTTTATAACTCAATTCTTTTATCCACTGCGCCCTGTCATACAATTTTGGATCTGCATTCATAACCCCTTGCACATCTTTCCAAATTGTTTGACTTTCTGCATTTAATAAATTTGCAAAAACGGCTGCTGTGTAATCACTTCCTTCCCTGCCTAAAGTAGTGCTTTGATTTTCATCTGTAGCACCGATAAAACCCTGGGTTAAAACTATATCTGATTCTTCAAAAAGAGGTTGAATAATATCCTGTACTTTTTCGTTTGTAAAATCCCAGTCAATATTAGCATCACGAAAATTATTATCAGTGCGGATAATGTCTCTAACATCTATCCATTGATTTTTTACACCGGTTTTATTGAGGTAATAGCTGACAATACTGGTAGAAAGTAATTCACCTACGGGTACTATCTGATCGTAGTAATAATCATAACTCCGTACCGGCTTATCATGTAATAACCATTCTACTTCGGTAAAAAAATCTTTAAGTGGTTGGTTTAATTTGTTAACAGGTTGATCAGTTAATTTGGAAAACAGGCTTAGGTGTTCAGTCCTAATCATTAGAAAAAGCGGTAGTGCGTCATCTTTTTTTCCTTTGGAAAATGCATCAACTACTTTTTCCAATGCATTGGTAGTCTTGCCCATCGCAGAAATAACAACCAGTAACTTTTCACCGGCATAATTTTTTAAGATGCCTGCTAATTTTCTAATCCGTTCTGTTGTACTGACCGAAGCCCCTCCAAATTTAAAAACCTTTATTCCCATAGTTTGCAAAGATGCTTAAGTTGGCATTTTTCAACCCACTTTGCCAAAATTTTTTCAAAGCAGTTATAC
>JALZIY010000433.1 GCA_030860085.1 Bacteroidota bacterium
ACATTAATTGAAAGAGAAAAGGCAAGCGCTGCCTACCAGATTATTTTAAAGGATATAACAAAGCATCAAACACCGGAGCAAATTGCGTCAGAACTCTATTGTTCTTCATCCTGGCTGAAAAAAGCATTTGGTAAGGTTTATGGGGTTGGCATGTTCCACTTTCTTCGTAAGACCAGAATGGATATAGCAAGAGAAATGTTATTACGCGGAGATTCCTTAAAAGCTGTTGCACTTGAAGTGGGTATGAAACCACAAAACTTCCCAAAAGAGTTTAAAGCATTTTTCGGCTATACTGTTACCGATTTAAAAAAAGGATTTTCTCAATCATAGTTTTTTTACCCCTCAATTTTGGGCCATTACCCCACACACTAATTCAAATAGTTAGGAGATTTCTATCAAATTTTACAAAACAATTGTACCTCAGATTTAGTTTTTATTTCAAATTTTTTTTATTGCGCAATAAATCAAAAGAATTCAAAACTGAAAAATCGTGTTGGTATTATTTATTCACAATTAAATCCTTAAAAATGAAAAAGATTATTTTTCCAATCATCGCTGTTGCCGTGATAATTGGATTCAGCGCCTTCAGCATCGGCAAACCAAGTAAAAGCCCAAATATGTCCCTGCATTGGTACGAGGTTACTTACAATGAACAATATCCTGACGGAGTAATTCTTGAACTTGAAGATTTTTATGTGCAGGCTGAAAAAGGGCAGGTAACTTCTCCATGTGACGCCGGAACTAATTTGGATTGTTTGAGAGGCTTTAGCAGTCCTATTTCCAGCGTCCCTAATACCTCACTAGGGTCAGACCAAATAGAGAAGCCTTAAACTTCATGATAATGGCTGTTCAACAGAGCAGCCATTATTTTCCTCTAGTCTTCTTTGACAATTAAGACATCTGTTTCCATTTTTCTTAGTTGCAAATCAAAGCCGGCCTTTTGCAAATCTTGCCTAAGTCTCTCAATATTCAGTTTTCCAATTGAACTTTTCCTAATAATAATATCAATGTCGCCGCTGTATGCCGTTAAATCTTTTATAGGATAATAGTAACCAAGCCAAACCCTTAGCAAAGAAGTCAATCTATTCATAGGCTGGTTAATAAAAAATAATGAATCAGAAGGCAGAACATTCGCATCATTGTAACTGTCTTTTGGTTTTCCACCTTTTGATTTGAATGGCTTGGATTTATCAATAACAACGAGAGTATAACCATCAATTTTTTTCATGGTGCGAATGGCTGAAAAATTAAAGTACCTCAATAAATCCTCCTGCATTGTTTTATATAAAAGCCCTCTTTTTTCTTCAGGAAGAACCAACTCGTAATTATAGGTATTGTTTTCTCTCCATGTGTCCCACTCATTTGTGTTTTCAGGAAGGAAATATTTTCCTGAATCTCTCACTTGAAAATCCATTCCATATTTCGTTGGCACATAATCAGGGTCTCCTTCCCTAAATGCTTTTTTTAATAATTCAAGAATAGATGTGCAGGCAGAGCTTATTTTAATTGACTGGTTTTTATTGACTACAACACCGTTTTCACTTCCTATGTTTATACCGGTAATACATGGGGTAATGTAAGAATAGTAGCTTAGTTTTTCTTTGTATAGGCCCGGCTCCTGTTCCCACAAAGAACCACGTTTTATTTTTGCCGCACTATATCTCATTGATAGAGGCTTGTCTTCTAAAAACTTTTCAATATGCAAAGCCGTCACGTTGTAGCCGGAAGTTATAAAACGTATTTTTCTTGCCTCATCCAGCCAAACTGTATAAGGGTACCCATCCGCAGGAAATAGGTTGGCTAATACGGTATCTTCTACAATCATAGGAACAGCAGGTGGTTTTATATTCTTTCGTTTAATAAAAAAGTCGGTTACCGTTTTTTTGCTTTCATTTGTTACTAATAAAAATTGCAACTCCTTCCCGAATATTTTTTGAAGAGAATCAATTTTTGGAAAACTTTTTATGCAAGAGTGGCACCTCGTATTCCAAAAATCAATTATGATCGCCTTGTCTTTGAAGTCAGATAATTTTAGTGATTCTAATTGATAGTTCAATACGGTGGTAGCCGTGACATCAGGACAATAGTCGTTTAGTTGCAAGTTTTGTGCGGATGCCTTAAAAAAGAAAATAGAAATAAATAGCAAGGCAATGGCCTTACATCCTTCTGGATGATATTTCGTATAGAACATAAAAAAAGTTTATTGGATTAGTAACCCAGGTTTTGAGTGAGCAAAGGATTTTTTTGCAATTCAGCGAAAGGAATGGGATACAGTTGGTCGGTGCTTTGCCAGTTGCTTCCTTTAATAGACGAAATAATTATATCTGCCCTATCCGTTCTTTTTAAATCAAACCACCGATGACCCCACTCCGCAAATAATTCCACTTGTCTTTCCTTTTCAATCGCCAATAATACCGAACCAAGATTCGCTGCATTTGAGTTGGTTAATCCTGCCCGGTTGCGAACTTTATTCAAATCACTTAAAGCGTCTGTTAATTTATTTTGTTGCGCTCTTGCCTCAGCCCTTATTAAATACATCTCTGCTAATCTAAATGCTGTTAAGTATTCAGTGGTGGGGGTGGCCACTCGTATTTTATATTTGAATGGATAATAAAACTGTTGGCCGCTCACTGTATTTAGTTGCAACCAGGAGGATCTTCGGTTATCCCCCACCTCAAATGCACCTATGAGTTGATTAGTCACAGCATATGCAGGCCTTGTTGTAGAAGATGACGGAACGAATGTTATACCTTCAGCCGTATTTGTGTTGTCTCTTAATAATTGCCACATTACTTCGGAAGAAGAAGGCAAAAAAACTGTATTGAGATTTGTGGCTAAATTATATTGACCGGAAGCAATTATGCTACCAGCGTGTATCTCTGCCGCTGCCCAATTTTTTTGATATAAATACGTTCTTGCAAGCAAAGCAGTAGCCACCCACTTATTTATTCTTCCTTTACCAGCGCTGGGATAAGCATTGCTTAATAGGTTTTCCGCTTCTATTAGATCATTGGTAATTCCCTGATAAATAGTTGCGACTGGTGTTCTGTCCGCAACAGCATTGATAGAGTAATCAGATTTAGTCAGGTAAGGGACGTTACCAAAAATGTTTATTAAATAAAAATAATGCAACGCTCTCGTAAAAAGCATCTCCCCACGAAGCTGATTTTTAACTACAGAACTAATTGGAGAATTTTGAAGCCCTTCTAAAACAGCATTGGTTTGGTAAATAAATCTATAGGCAGGGTTCCAAAATCTTGATGCAACAAAGGTTTCGGTTGAAAGTAAAGAATTGGTGCGAAAAGCATCCAGTGAAGCATTTGTGGTTGTATTTACTAATTCATCCGCTGAAAGCGCAGAATGCAAAGTTATACCCCCATTAGCAAAGAGTAGATTTGTTAGTCCCATTTGACTGTATAATCCTAAAACTGCGGATGTAGCGGCTTGATCATTGGTAAATAAAGTGGAAGATGAAATAGATGTGGAAGGCGCATCCACATCAACAAATTTCTTGCAGGCAAAAACAAACGGTAGTAGAGCAACCGCTATTAAATTCCATTTATAT
>JALZIY010000110.1 GCA_030860085.1 Bacteroidota bacterium
CTCATAAGATTGGAATATCAAAAACCAATTATTGAAAACAATTCAATAAAAGGAAATATTCCTGTCCTTGATATTCAGTATGGCAATGTATGGTCAAATATTCCGGACAGCTTCTTGAAAAATCTAAACATTTCTACCGGTGAAAATATAGAAGTTAAGATATTCAACAAAGATTCGCTGATGTACCGAGGTGTGGTTCCTTATGTAAAAACATTTGGCGATGTTAAGGAGAAAGAAGCAATGGGCTATCTAAATAGTTTAATGAACTTTTCATTAGCCATTAATATGGGAAATTTTGCTGACTCTTTTAATATTAGAAACGGAAAAGATTGGAACATTCACTTGAAAAAAAACTCTATACCCAAATGAAATTGTTTTCAAGTATAATTCTCCCCTTTAGGGCAATGTCATTTTAGTTAAGGGTTTTTATAATTGCCCTGCTCTTTAGAGCGGGGGTAATGAAGTATCAATTATCTCTGGGCTTTAGCCCAACTTTTGACAAATACTACTATTGTGTTGGGCTAAAGCCCAGCGAAAGACAATTGCATTTATATCCCGCCTTAAAAGGCGGGGCAATTGAAAACCAATTCCTTAACTAAATGATTGCCCTTTAGGGAGATGGATGCATAATTCCCTTTTAAGGTATAGGGTCTGATTTAGTAGTTTCAGATGTATCCGCTTCTTTTTCCTTCCGGTCTTTTTTTCCTTTAAATATTTTATTAAAAAATTTTCCAATCCCTGTTTTATCGTCTTTATCTTTTTCTTCTATTTTTTCATCAACCTTGGTTTTCTTATTGCTTACAGCAACTTTGACTTCTTCTGTAAAATCTGTCTTATTGGAATACAAAGCAGCGGAGTAAAGCAATTGATGTGCATCATTATTTTTCCAAACGGGTAATTCCGGGTTATTGATAATTATATTTTTCTCCAGCAGTGATTGTTTATCGGCGGGTAACTTAGCATTGGTCTCCCAATTTCCATCTAAGTCCTGAAAAAGGTAATTGCCAGCAGTTGTATCAAAATATACATTTGCCTTTGGATAGAAATAATAGGTCTGCCCTGCCTCTATTGGTTTAGGAGCGGTTTTCTTTGATGAACAACCAATTAAGGCAACTAAACCTATCATTAATATAACCGGAAACAATTTCATGCTGTGATTTCTGCTTATAGCAATTCAAAGAACGTTCCAATAAATGAGGAGCTTGAGATAAAAATGTTATTGTGCTTTATTCACGGTTTACTGAATTACATTGTTTATCAGATCACGCTTTAGGTTTACTTCATCTAATAGTTTCTTAGCAGTAGAATCGCCTTTTAACACAGCTTGCATCAATAATTTAGATCCTTCCAAAAAATTTCTTTCATATTCGCAGCGATCATAATTATTTATTTTCAGGATATCCTTGTTTTCTGCAAAAAGGTATAAAAAACCAAGAGTTCTTTTTGCCGGAGTATAGTCTTTATCACTAGCTTTTTTAAGCAGGGTCATTGCTTCCTCACAATTAATATCTGTATTTTTATTTTTAAGCACCAGGTGCCCGTATTGATACATCGCCTCCGGCACTTCCTGTGTTGCCAGGTAATTATAAATATACAAAGCCTCTTTTAACTTGTTTTCATTCAATAATTTTTTTGCCTCGTTTAACTGAATCGCCACATCTTCTGGTGTCAGTCGGGCAATGGGAAATGAACCTGCGCTTTTATTTGTCCATTCTTCAAGTGTAACCATGTCTTGTTTTGCCAGCCATCCTTTTGAAATTTGCCCCCGATTATTAGTAAACTCAGTATAAATAAAATTGTTCTCTTCATCCAAAGCGGCCACTACATCATTGGAAGGGATCATATAGGCAGTTCTGCGGGTGCTTTTATCCGGGCTGTTATGAAAATATGCCCTCGGGCTCAACACTTTATATTGTCCAATTATTTGCCTGGGTTTTTCTGCCTGCGTGTTTGCTGTTTCCATTTGTTTTTTGCCTGGTTTTTCTTTTCCTTTTACATAGTAAAAAATTAAACTGCTTATTGTTATTATTGAAAGAGAGATTAAGAGTTTTTTTATTAATGATTTATTTTTTCTTAATCTAACCTCAGTTATATCATCTGACCCGGAAAGATTAAGTTCACTGCTGCCAGAAGTACCCCTGTATTGTAAAAGCAGTTTTTGCAATTGTTCTTTTTCTTTTTCCAGTTTTGCATTTCTTTCCTGTAACAATCGCATCGCTTCGTTCTCATTTTGATATTGAAATTTTCCCCCTTTGTTATTTTTTACAACATAATTGTGCAATTCCATTCCGTTTTTAAACCTTGCTTCAGGTTTTTTCTCCAGGCATTTATAAATCATTGTAAGCATCCATTCTGGCACCTGCATTTCCTGCTGTTTTTTTTCATCGCTCCAGGATTGGGGGAGGTTTAACCTGCGTAAAGAAATTAGATCTGGTACAGCCGTTTCCAGGTGCGAAACCATGACCAGGTTGCGACTTGTTTCACCTTTATCTTTTAAGGGAAAGGGCACAGTGCCTGCCAACAGTTCAAATAAAATAATTCCAAATGAGTAAACATCTGTTTCAAATAACATCACACCTTCATTTTGTTCCGGCGCCATAAATTCAA
>JALZIY010000461.1 GCA_030860085.1 Bacteroidota bacterium
TTACAACCGACATTGCTAATAAAATAGAAGAAGTAGCGATTGAAACAGTTGAAATCCGTTCTGTACTTACCTGCGAAGCAAAACGTGGTACTTGTGTAAAATGTTATGGTAAAAATCTTGCAACTGGTTACCTGGCACAAAAAGGCGATGCAGTTGGAATTATTGCTGCGCAATCAATTGGTGAGCCTGGCACACAGTTAACCTTACGTACTTTCCACGTGGGTGGTGTGGCTGGTTCTGCATCTGTTGAATCTACCTTGCCTGCAAAGTTTGATGGTACTGTTCAATTTGATGGCGTACGTTCCGTATCTATTACAAATAATGAAGGTCAGAAAGTGCAAGTCGTCATTGGCCGTACCGGTGAAGTAAGAATTGTAGATGAAAAGAATGATCGTTTGTTGATCACTAACAATGTTCCTTACGGTGCAACCTTAATGGTAAAAGATGGACAAAAAGTTACCAAAGGAGCGGTTCTTTGTACCTGGGATCCATTCAATAATGTGATCATCGCTGAAATAAACGGTACACTAAAATTTGAAAATGTAATAGAAGGCATCACTTACCGTGATGAAGCGGATGAGCAAACCGGTCACCGTGAAAAAGTGGTTATTGAAACACGAGACAAGACCAAAATTCCTTCGATTGTAATTCATGGTAAAGAAAATAAATCGTACAATTTACCTACAGGCAGTCATATTGTTGTAGAAGAAGAGGGTGATGTAAAAGCCGGGCAGGTAATTGTAAAAATTCCGCGTGTGCTTGGTAAGCTGAGAGATATTACCGGAGGTCTGCCACGTGTAACTGAATTGTTTGAAGCCCGTAACCCAAGCAACCCTGCCATTGTAAGTGAAATTGATGGTATAGTCAGCATGGGTTCTATTAAGCGTGGTAACCGCGAAATTATTATTGAAGCGAAAGACGGTGTTACAAAGAAATATCTTGTTCCATTGACAAGGCAAATTTTGGCGCAGGATGGGGACTTTACAAAAGCAGGTTCCCCATTATCTGATGGACAGGTTTCTCCGCAGGATATCTTATCTATTCAAGGACCGTTTGCAGTACAGCAGTACGTAGTGAACGAAATTCAGGAAGTTTATCGATTGCAAGGTGTACGCATTAACGACAAACATATCGAAGTAATCGTTCGGCAGATGATGCGTAAAGTTTCAATTGTTGATCCGGGAGATACGAAATTCCTGGAAGAAGACCTGGTTGATAAATTTGAATTCCTGGAAGAGAACGATTACATCTTTGATAAAAAGGTGGTAACTGAATCTGGAGAATCAACTAAGATGAAGGCAGGTCAAATTGTAAGCTTACGTGAATTACGTGAAGAAAATTCAATCCTTCGGCGTAATGATAAAAAGCTGGTTGAATTCCGTGATTCAAAATCAGCTACCTCCGGTCCAACCTTGTTAGGTATTACAAAAGCCTCTCTTGGTGTTACCAGTTGGATATCTGCTGCTTCCTTCCAGGAAACAACCAAAGTCCTTTCTTCTGCCGCTATTCAGGGTAAAACCGATGATATGCTTGGCTTGAAGGAGAATGTGATCACGGGTCATTTAATTCCTGCTGGTACTGGTTTGCGTGAGTTTGAAAACATGATTGTTGGTAGCAAAGAAGAATACGAATTGCTCCAAACAACACGTGAGGCGATGACTTTTGATGAGGAGGAATAATTTTTAGAGAGCATAAGTAATTCATATAAATATTCCGCTAATTGTTTTAAAACGCTCATAAAAAAACTGTATCTCAAAGATACAGCTATAAAAAAACTACATAATATTAATGCAATGAAAATGCCAAACGGCAAACGTTAAACGTGAGATTTCTTACTCTTACCTTCACGTCTCACAATTTAAGGTGCAGGTGTATAGCGGTTGGAACTTTGTTTTTTTGATGAAGTTCGGCGAACATTATAACTCTCGGGTTAAAATCCTGTAAGTGGAAACTCTTTACTGCTTTTTCTTTTTCGGGTTTCAGTACTTTTAGAAAGCCATCCGCCAGCGGGATGGGAAATAAATTCAAGTTGAATTAATAGTTTTTTTAAAAAAAGGTTTTCATTTTCAAAGTATTAGGTTATTGGACTGTAATGCAAAGTAAAAGTTGATATTAGTTTTCACATTTGCAAATCATTAGCATTATTTATAAAAATTATTTAACTGCAAAATAAAAAGTGGTGCTAAAAACTAAGTCTTCTTTTTGAGGAATAAGATCGCTTAGTTTTAAGTATGAAAAAGGGTCACCAAAGATTTTCTGTATGCTGTGTTAGAGGCTATTTATATACTTATGGCCGATTTGGGCTTGTATTTTATTTAAAGATCAAAGAAATGTAGGTATGGTTTACCTAAGTTTCACCTATAAGATGCAGGCAAAAAGAAATCATTGTTCAGAGTTATTTGAACAAAAATCTCTATGAAAATATTCGCGTTAAGTATCACAAAAACATCTATTTTTATCATGCGATAATCGTTATATTTATTTTATCGCTTCAATCCTTCCTCTATATATTAATCCATACAGCAATAGGAATTAATACAGAAAAAATATCCAATACAATACATAGAAACTGCTTTGTTTCAACAAAGAATTTATAACATTTCTTAGCCAATCTTATAATTTGCTAAGCACTAAAGATTTTATATGCGAATGCGGGTATTCACTTTACTAATGGATTATTGATTTCGTTTATCGAACCTAACCTTCAACTTTTGTGCACATGGTTCTTACGACAATACTAATCTCACAAGCAATAAAACAACATCAATTTAACCGCTTATGAAAAAGTCATCATTCCAACTACCGAGGATCATTTGTACTGTGCTGCTTATTTGCTCGGTGCAGGTAGTAACTGCACAAAATTTAAAGCTTACCAATTTTGCCATTTGGGGCGGGGGAGCATCACCCACCACTTATAATAGTGCACAGGGAGTATTTATTGGCAATACTGCTAATATCCAGGGTGATATTGGAAGTAATCATCTGGTTGACATCAAAAACAATTTAAATTTAAATGGGAATATTTATAGCGGAAACAGAGTTGTTTTTGTTGACTTTGCAAAAATAACCGGCAATATTTTCGCAAACAGAATGGGCACAACTTTAAGCCCAACAATATCGGGAAACAATAGAGACACCATTACAGGCAACCTCACTGCTAATGGAAAAATTAGTTTGAATTCCGGCAGGATAACAGGCACGGTGGCTGTACCTGCACCTGCAAATACTAATTATACTGGCCCGGCGCCTTCTGGTGGCGTGGTGACAACATTGACCCTCCCTACCATGCCTTCTATGCCCAATAATACACCATTTGACAACCAGGTAGGTACTGCAACTATAACTAATACACAAACCATCTCCCCAGGACTGTTCCGTAAACTGGCACTAACCGGAAATAGGACACTTACTTTTAAAGGTCCGGGAAACTATATTTTTAATGAAGTAGACAATGGTACAACAACCAATAAATTTGTTTTTGATTTTAATAACACCTCCACCGGAACCATCAACATCTTCATCATAAAAGATGCCCGGTGGGGATCCCTTTCTGTGAGCACCGTCCGCGGCAATTTCCCTTCCCGCATTTTTACAGAAGTGCATGGCAATGGTTCGACCTTCGGTGGAAATTCTTTCGTTCTCCGAGGCCCTACTTCCATACCGGCCGGTAGCAACGTTTGGCTTGGAAACGTTTGGGCGCCGAATGGAGGAATTTTGATTGAAAACACCCTTCCTTCCGCCACGCCACATATTATAGGTGCGCTATGGAGTGCTAAACTGGTTACTGTAAAAAATGATCTGAGACTTGTTTATAC
>JALZIY010000466.1 GCA_030860085.1 Bacteroidota bacterium
GGGTCCAACCTGCCAATTTATTTTACCCGTAGAGTAAGAAATAAATGTTTCAATGTTGGTATTGACATTCCAGCGTCGTATTAAATAAGGTACCTCTGTATAATTTTTATAGTCGGTAGATAGCAAATAAGCCCTGTCCCCAATAATGTAGGTCGGTTGCACAGTGCTGGCAATGCCGAGGGAGGTTTTACTGTTTCCAAGTAATTTAACCTCAAAGCCAATAGGTGCTGAAACCTGTAGGTAAAAATTTTTAAGCCACTCAACTTTGTCGCCACTAAAATTGCGATGGGTTGTTACCATACCCACATAATCAACCTGGTTAAAACCAGTATTTAAAGCTAATAAAGCTACTTCTGGTGTATAGGTAAAAGATTTAATGTCGTACCCGCTAAGATTAAATTGTAGCCCGCCCCTTAGCTTTACATTTTTAGCCACGGGGTATTTAGCAGCAAAGCCCAATTCTAAACCCATATTTGGCCGGTGAGTAACTACGTTATTAATATCATAAAGAGCAGCATAGTTAGGTGCGGCATTAAATTGAGGTACAGCATTTAAATAAGCTTTGTTTTCAGATAATTTACGATAGCTGATAGTTGGTGTAAAAAAAAGTTGAAAGGTTAGATTGCTTTTTTTTCTGCCAATCGCTTTAAAAACATTGGTAATACTCTCGATAGTTAACAATTTGTCTGAATTATCAGAGATTTCTTTTTTATTTTCATTTTGATCAAGCTCAGTTCTCTTTTCTTCTTCCAAATGAGAATCAACGATAGTTGGAATAAAGGAATTTACAATTGTAGATCCAGGAAGTATTTTGTTTTCTAAAGGTGTTTGTACAATTGCTTGCTCTGAGTTAGAGAGAATTGAACTTGAAGCGGGGTTTATTTTAATTTTTGAAGTTCCGGTAATTGAGTTTGGAATTTTATTTAACCTGCTTGCCGTATTTAGTTCTGTAATAAGGCTGGGTGAGGCATTAAGTTTTTCAAAAGAATTTTTTTGGCTATTGCCTAACTCTGCATTCACAGAAGCAAGGGGTGAGGAAAAATCTTTTGAACCCTTCATCAAAAAAAAGCCTGAGAATATAGCAATCATTAAAAAGGTTCCGGTAGCAAAAGCAATTCTTCTTCTTCGTCCACGTAAATTTTTTGATATGCCCTTCCAAACTTTGTCGGAAGGACGCATGTACAGACTATCGGAACTTCTTTTTAAGAAGTCCTCAAAGTCCTGGTTTGTAAAATTTCTCAACATAATCAGCCGGAGTTTAGGGTTTTGGAATTAACGTTGCCCTGAAGCAGTAATAAGTTCCTGCTCTTTGGGTTTAAATAATATTTTCTTCTTAATTAAAATAACTTCTAACATTGCTTTGGCCCTGGTGTACTGGCTGCGACTTGTGCTTTCTTCAATGTCTAACATATTTCCGATCTCGCGATGGGAATATCCTTCAATAGCATACAAGTTTAAAACTGTACGGTAACCAACCGGTAGTAATCTTATACAATCAACTACTTGTTTTGCCTGGATAATGGATGGAATACTTTCCTCTCTCACCTGCACTGTCGTTGCATGAATAATGTCTACACTTTCGTTAAACTTCTTATTCTTTTTTAAAATATTAATACAAGTATGAACAACTATTCTGCGTATCCATCCTTCCAGCGCTCCCCGGTTTTCAAAAGTGTGTATTTGCGAGAAGACTTTTATTAAACCTTCCTGCAACATATCTTCGGCATCCTCCCGATTGTGTGCATAGCGGTAACAAACAGCAAGCATTTTTCCACTGTACTTTTGGTACAGTTCATTTTGAGCTGCTGCATTATTTTCTATACAACCATGTAAAAGGGCTTCCTCCGTCATATATCTATTTCCGTATGGGTTGCCTGTAATTTAGACAATTTTTCAATTAGAATGCTGCATCCAATTGTCAAATTAGTTAAAAAATTAAAGGCAGCTATTCATAGTAAAACTGCGGTATTTAAAATTTTGTCCTAATGGCCAAAATAAAATTTTGTCCCGGTGCTGAAAAACCAGAAGCAAAATAACGATAATTTCTATCCAGTAAATTTTCAATTCCTGCCTGTAAGAAGATATGCTGCGATAGGTTAAATGTGGCTTTAAGGTTCAGCGTAAACCACGCAGGCGTACCATCCGGAGTAGCATATTGTGGATTATCTTCTCCGGCGGGGTTATAATCTTTTATACGTTTCCATCCGTTATACAAAGCATAGGCTTCTGCATCAATAAGTTTAGTTGTGAACGTAAAGCTTGTTTTTCCATATAACGGCGGCACATGATCTAAGGGCAAGTCTTCATTATTCTTACGTATTGCTCTGCCATAGGTATAGTTAATGGTTGAGTATATCTGAAACCCGTTAGTGATATCGAAAGCAATGCTGGAGTTAAAACCATATAAATAAGCCTGGTTTATATTCTGATTGGCAAAAACACGTACAACCGTACCATTATAATTAATAGAATCCTGACCATTTAATTGAAAAGGCGCTAAGCCAATTGCATTTTGAAAGTGCGTATAAAAACCAGTGGCTTCAAATTGGATAAAACCAGCTATTTGTTTTGTAATGCCAACTTCTGTATTATACGTGTATTCAGGTTTAATATTAGGGTTTGGAATAATAAGCTGGCGCAAAGCTGTGCTGGTTTCAAAAATTTTGGTAGCGTCATCCACATTTGGCGATCTAAATCCTGTTGATAATCCTGCATTGATCCGCAGTTGATCATTAGGCATATATACTAATCCAAGGTTCCCTGTAATTGCAAAATTTTTTTGATCAATTTTAGTGAAGGGAAACAGGAAAAAGGAATTGTCTGCAATAGTGGAATGCAGAGAAACATACTGGAGGCGAAGGCCATCATTTAAAACAAATTTGCCATTACCAAACTTTAAAAGATGTTGGACGTACGCACCAAAATAATTCATCTGATTTTTACCATCTGGATAACGCGTATTTAATTTACCAGTCCTTCCGGTAGTAATACTGTCTCGCCTTGCGGTTGATCTTATATCGTTAAATTGCGCATCAATACCAAGAGTAAGCTCATGCTTGCTCCAGAGTTTTCTTCCATCCAGGGTAATATTCCACACATTAACTTTTTCAAATTGATTATCCAGGTTTGGTTTTTTATATTCTCTTGTATGCCTGCTTTCGTCAATACGCTGATAGCTGATAATTGATTTTAAATTGGTAAAAAAACCTGCACTATCTGTATTTAATTCATAGGCAGCCAACTGCCTTTTTTGAGGGCCGTAATACCATTCTGTATAACGTAATAAACCATTACTTACATCCTGCAACCGATCGTAACGTGGCACATTACCAGTGGCGGAATATTGCAGGTTTATTGAGTGTGACATTTTATTCTTTTGTTGGAATAAAAATTTTTGTGTTACATCCCATTGTTTGTAACCGGAAAATTTCTGAATGCGATCATCACTATTTATAACAATAGAATCAATGCCATTGATGCTGGCTACATATTGTGAACGGCGACCAAAATTTGGGTATTTATCCGGGTAATTATCACCCATACGTGTATTTTCAAAATCACTGAAATTATAAGACTGCAACCAGGCAATTTTTTCTCCGCCGATGCTTAGATCAAAATGACCTGTTTTTTCTTTGTTGGCGGTGCTATATCTTCCAAAGACAGCACCTGAAATAAATAATTTATTTGTTACTGATAACACAGGCATCTTGGTACGCATATGGACGACACCACCGAGTGCATCACTGCCAAAAATCGTAGAAGCGGGTCCATATAAAACTTCTACCCGTTCGAGCATATTTTGATCTACACTTATAATATTTTGTAAATGCCCCGCACGATAAATTGCATTGTTCATACGAATGCCATCTACTACTAATAAAACCCGACTTGCTTCAAAACCGCGTATAATCGGGCTACTACCGCCCTGCTGGCTTTTTTGTACAAATACATTTCCGGTATTAACTAAAAGGTCACCGGTGTTTTGGGAATTCAATTGGGCTATCTCCCTGGCAGCAATAACATCAATTTTCTGTACAATATTTTTTTTGCGTTCGGCAAATTTGTTTGAGTAAATGATCACTTCTTCCAGTCTTTTTTCTTTCCGCAAACTATCTTCCTGGGAATAAGAAACCATACTCCCTAAAATCACGATGCAAAACACTACTATGCATTTCATAAGATCGAAATCAGTATTTGATTTATCTGGTTATGAAATTAAGATATCTCCTGTCATTTCTATAGGAACAGGCAGTTTCATCATTGTTAGTATTGTCGGCGCAAGGTCGGCCAGTTTACCTGCCTTGATATTTCCTTTCCATTCATTGTCTATAATAAAAAATGGAACGGGATTCAATGTATGTGCTGTGTTTGGAGAGCCATCCTCATTGATCATATAATCTGCATTGCCATGGTCTGCTGTTAAAAAAACAGAGTAATTATTTTGCAGAGCAGCTATCACCAGTTTTTGAACGCAAGCATCAATTGTTTCTACCGCTTTAATAACAGCGTTCCAAAAGCCAGTGTGTCCGACCATATCGGGATTGGCATAATTCAAACAAATAAAATGTGCTTCTGCTTTTTTTATTTCCGTTAAAATGGCTTCTGTCACTTCGTATGCATTCATCTCTGGTTGCAGGTCATAAGTCGCAACCTTGGGGGAGGCGATCATGATCCGTTGTTCTCCTTCGAATGGTTTTTCCCGGCCACCACTAAAAAAGAAAGAAACATGAGGATATTTTTCAGTTTCTGCAATCCGGATTTGTTTTAACTTATTTTGCTCTAATATTTCGCCAAGCGTATTGTTTAAATTATCGGTAGAAAAAATAATATGAACGTTTTGAAAAGATGCATCGTATTCTGTCATAGTGGTATAATGCAAGTTCAGTTTCTTCATTTTATAGATGGGAAAATCAGCCTGTGTTAATGCTTTTGTAATTTCTCTGCAACGGTCAGTCCTAAAATTGAAACAAACAACCACATCGCCATCTTTTATGATTGCAACTGGCAATGCATTTTTTATAATAACTGTCGGCTTAATAAATTCATCGGTTATATTTTGTGCGTAAGAAAGTTCAATGGCTTCTGTGGCAGATGTATTTTTTTCTCCCATTCCATGTACTAATGCATCATAAACCAGCTTTACCCTTTCCCAACGATTATCTCTATCCATGGCATAATAACGGCCGTTAACCGAAGCGATTTCCCCTACCGTTTTCTGCATGTGTTTTTCAAGGTCTTCAATAAATGTTAAACCGCTTTTTGGGTCGCAATCGCGGCCATCGCTAAAAGCATGTACAAATACATTTTCCAACCCCTTCTCTTTACATACATCAAGGATTGCTTTTAAATGATTAATGTGCGAGTGCACCCCACCATCACTGACTAAGCCAATCAAATGCAAGGATTTTTTGTTTTCAAGCGCATAAAAAATAGAAGCCAGTAAGTTTTTATTTTGCCGGAACATGCCTTCGCGTATGGCTACATTTATACGTTGCAATTCCTGGTAAACAACCCTGCCTGCGCCTAAATTTAAATGTCCTACTTCTGAATTACCCATTTGACCTTCAGGTAATCCTACCGCTTCGCCACAGGTTGTTAAGGTAGTGTTAGGATAACTTTTATAAAGCGAATCTACGAAGGGAGTTTGCGCAGCCTCGATAGCATCAGAAGCTTTCACCTTTCCTAATCCCCATCCATCCATAATAACCAGGATAATTTTTTTTTGCAGCATGGTGTCTTATTAAAGGGCACAAAGCTATTAAAACGTAAAGGTTTTGTTTACATTAGCTTATAATTGAAACCAGTTTGAAGTGTGGCACATTTTTCGACTTTATGCGTTCAAAATATACCTACTCATTATGAAACAAATTTTTACTTTTCTCTCATTAGCGCTTCTTTTTATGCTTAGCGCTTTTAAACCTGCAAGCGGTTTAGATGATGTAATTTCTGCCTTGCGTTCGGGTAATGCTACAGAGCTGGCAAAATATATTGATGAAAACATTGAGATAACCTTACCTGATAAAACAGATAGCTATAGCCGCTCGCAGGCTGTGATGGTGTTACAGGATTTCTTTACCAATAATGGTGTTAAGGGTTATGAATTAAAACACAAAGGCGATAATGGCGGAAGTCAGTTTTGTATCGGTACCCTTCAAACAAAAGCTGGGAATTACAGGACGACAGTTTTTATGAATACGAAGAACGGCAGACAGTTGGTGAAGGAAATAAAATTTCAGTCGATTTAATAAAAAATAAATAAAATTTTCAATCCTGCTTTTAGCGGGATTTTTTTATTGGCGAATTTTATGATCCTGGTATCAAAGTGCTGTTCATCTTTTTTGTCTCTGAAGGTGTTGGGAGAAGCATAGCAAAGAGTTATTTTTTTTGTAGAACTATATTCTTTCATAACAGATTTTCAATTATATAAAATAATATAAAGAGTGCTGTCGCCCTTAGCCTGCCGAAGGGTTTTGTGTAGAGCTATTTGAGTGCTATTCATCGTTACTTATAAATTATGCCAAGAGGTAAAGGGTATATTATTTATACTGCACATTTATTCATCATCTTCTTGCAAAAAGAAATTTCCCACCTCATAATTCATAATTAAATTCCAACTTACAACATAAATTCTCCACTCACTTATCTTTGTTTTAATGAATGAATTTGAAGCCCGGTTACACAAGATTATTGATGCTGCATTAGGGGAAGATGTAGGTGATGGCGACCATTCTACATTATGCTGTATTCCTGCAGATGCAAAAGGCAAAGCTGTATTAAAAATTAAGCAGGATGGTGTGTTAGCAGGTATAGACGTGGCAGAGAAAATATTTAAATATAAAAAGCCATATGCTAATTTTATTCGGCATAAGAAGGATGGTGATGAAATGAAGTTTGGAGAAATTGCATTTGAAGTAGAAACATTTGTTCACACCATTTTACAATGCGAACGCTTGGTGTTGAATTGTATGCAACGCATGAGCGGAATTGCAACCTTGACGAAACAATACACCGACAAATTAAAGGGTTATAAAACTAAACTGCTGGATACCAGGAAAACCACACCAAATTTTCGCTTGCTTGAAAAGGAAGCGGTTAAAATTGGTGGTGGTGTAAATCATCGTTTTGGCTTGTTTGATATGATCATGTTGAAGGATAACCATATTGATTATTGTGGTGGAATAAAACAGGCAATTGACAGGGCTTATGATTATGTACAGCGATACAAACCTCACTTGAAAACTGAAGTGGAAACAAGAAGCCTGGAGGATATAAAAAAACTGATGGATTCTGGCAAGGGCAAGGTACATCGTATAATGCTGGATAATTTTACAGCTGCACAAGTAGCCGAGGGAGTGAAATTAATTGATGGTCATTTTGAAACTGAAGCCAGCGGCGGCATTACACTTGATAACATTCAGCAATATGCTGAAACAGGCGTGGATTATGTAAGTGTAGGCGCATTAATACACCAGGCAAAAAGCATTGACCTGAGCTTAAAAGCCGTAATTGTCTAACTAAGATTATATGATTAAAGGATTTGCAGGATGATAACAAAAATGTGCAACAAAAAATATTCGTTTATTCATTCTCTTTGGGAGGCGAAGGTTTTGCCCCTCTCCCTCGGAGAGGGGTTGGGGGTGAGGTTATGAATAAAAAAATTAAGAACGATAGAAACGGATTTGTGTTTAGTACCGATCCAAATTTTAATTTTCAGGAGGAAGAAACACCTGCAATCGAAACTCTGCCACCGCAGCAACAAAAGCTAAAAATCAAACTTGAAACTAAACATCGCGGTGGGAAAGCTGTTACACTGATAGAGGGATTTACCGGAAAAGAAGAAGACCTGCAAACCTTAGGAAAAACTTTAAAAAATTTTTGTGGTACGGGTGGAGCGATAAAGGATGGTGAAATAATTATTCAGGGCGATCAAAGAGAAAAGGTATTACACTGGCTTTTAAAAAATGAATATAAAAATGCGAAAAAGATTTAATACAAAAGGTTATTAACTATAATTCCCTGATCATAATGTTTTTAAAATAGGCTTTATTGCCGTGATCCTGCAAAGCGATCTTTCCTTTTTTTGCTAAACCATAATCAGGAAAGTCTTTCCACTTGCCTTCATTTTTTAACTTTTTCCAAGCATCATCCCATGCTTTGAACTCAACCACTTTCTCCCCATTTAACCAATGTTCAACCTGTGCATTGTCAAAAACTATTTTACTTGTATTCCATTCCCCGACGGGCTTAATTTTTTTCTTGTCGTTAGCAGAATACATTGCATAGTCGGCACCGGTCTTTTGCCATTCTTCCAGCTTGCCTGGAAAACCAATATCATCTAACACCTGGTATTCAGGACCTGTTTCATACGGCGCTTTGTATTTTGGACTCTCGACTACATGATACATTACACCACTGTTACCTCCTTTTGTAATTTTCCAGTCCCAGCTTAACTCAAAATCTTCATATTCATTATCTGAAACAATATCACCACCGGTATCGCCTTCCGCTGCTCCAAGGCAAACCATTGCACCATCTTCAATTGTCCAGTTTTTTATTTCACCGGTTTTATTAAAGGCATGCCATCCATTAAGTGTTTTACCATCAAACAGGCTAATCCATTTTCCATTTTCAACTTTCATTTTATTAGCAGTATCAGCGTGAGTAGAATCTGTTGTTGCTGTTGTGGTGGTGCCTTGATCAGAACAAGATGCAATGCCAGTAATTATTAATGCAATACCGGCATTTTTTAGAAGTTGTTTCATAAAATAAATTGATCTATATTTTTACTAATTGCATTTTTTCGGGGTTCCAGGAAATAGCTGTATCCTTATTATAACTGTCATTGCACAAAAGAGCAGGTGCTGCTGCCCTGTATCCAAATACAGCATCCTCCGTAACTTTTCCACCTTTTTTGATAGCACTGAAAAAATTTACAAAATGATCATAAGGCCCACCTAAGTATCCTTTTTCTGCTGCGAAAGTATATTCTTCCGGAGCTAATATTCTTTTGCGATTAGCAACGGGGGTGCCTGCCTTTTTCATTTGCTCAATATAAAACGGATCATCAGAAGCCATGGTTTTATTTCTTTTTAATGTAACGCTGTCCCAGGTTACATCCATAGATCCTTCACTGCCAACCAATTTCAAATAAGTGGTGCCGCTGGTGCCATCTACAAAATTGCATCTTAATGAAAGATTGAACGCAGGGTGAACAGGACTTTGCGGGTAATCGAAAGTGCCTAATAACACATCAGGTACTTCGCGGCCATCTTTCCAATAGCGCAGACCGCCTGCAGCATAAACTTTGTTTGGCCCTAATGAGTTGGTAATAAAATGTAGGCTTGAGAAAAGATGTACAAAAAGATCTCCTGACATTCCTGTTCCGTAATCACGATAATTTCTCCACCTGAAAAAACGCGTGGCATCAAATGGGCGTTTGGTAGTATTACTTATATATGTTTCCCAATCAACATTGGCTGGTGATGCATCCGCAGGAATGGGATATTGCCAGGCGCCGGTAGGAGAATGGCGTGCCCAGAAGCCTTCTGCATAGTTTAATTCACCAATAGCTCCATCTTTCAATAATTGCTTTGCTTTTTCATTGCCCAATGAAGAAACTCCCTGGCTACCCACCTGGAAGATTTTTCCTGTTTCTGTTTGTGCTTTAATTACTGCCGGCCCTTCACCAATAGAATGTACCATTGGTTTTTCACAATAA